>NZ_JAPVYF010000029.1:0-25304 GCF_041431705.1 Streptococcus sp. 27098_8_74 | reverse complement strand
TTTTATTTATATACTACCACCGGCAATCAAATTTACTGGAAGCACGTAATCACGATTAACTGTTTTGCCTTTAATTTTCTTGAGAAGAATTTCGACACAAAGCTTAGCGATTTCATCTAAAGGTTGTTGGATGGTTGCTAGCTCTGGGTAGAAGTGACGGATAAAGGCAGTACCGTCATAACCGATGATTTTAAGGTCATCAGGGATAGAAAGTTCCAATTGTCTAACTACCTTCATAACCAAGATAGCTGTTAAATCGTCCGAAACAAAGATGCCATCTGGCTTTTCACGAGAAATGATAGATTTGATTTCTAATTCTCGTCGCATGAGAGACAAATCGTTTGGAACAGGACAAATAATACCTTTCTTGTCCAATTCATAATTAAAACCTAGTTGACGAAGTCCTGTTGGAGAATCCGAATTATCATAGCCTGTAATCATGACAATGCGTTGACAGCCAGCCTTGACCATAGCTCTTGCGGCTAACTTGCCACCTTCAAAGTTGTCAGACGAAACAATAGGAATCTTTGGGGCGAGATTACGGTCGAAGGCAACGATGGGAGCTTCAACCTTCTCATAATCCTCAATACCAAGATTGTGACTAGACGAGATGATGCCGTCACATTGGTTGGCGGCAAGCATCTCCAAATAGTCTCTCTCCTTGTTAGGATCATGCTCACTATTACAAATAATGGTTTTATAGCCTTGCTTAAAGAGTTCATCCTCAAGACGTTCAATAAGTTCGGCATAAAATACATTGGAAATATTTGGGAAAATCAAGCCAACGAGTTTGGCCGACTTTCCTTGGAGGCCTCGAGCTAAATTATTTGGTTTATAGTTGAGTTCTTGCATAGCAGCGTGAACTTTGTCAATGGTCTTTTGTGAGAGGTAGCCCTTTTTGTTTATGACGCGAGAAACTGTGGTTGGGCTCACACCAGCCAGTTCGGCAACGTCAGTAAGCTTTGCGACCATAAATCACCTTAGTATTTCAAGTCGAAGTAGTGTCCAGAAACGTTTCCTGACGTTACTTTGATACCAGTTTGTTCTGCACTTGGGAAAACACGACTAGTGAAGACTTTCTCACCTTTGTTGAAGAAAATTTCAACGATTGAGTTATCTACAAAGATGTTTGCTGTTGCAGCTTGACCGGCATCAAGAGCGCATTCACGGCTTGTGCCAAAGTCAGTAGCATATTGTTCACCAGCTTTAGAACGGTCAAGGATAACTTTTCCGTTTTCAGTATCAACTGTAAGTGACAAGCCATTCCCTTCTTGGTCTGCGAAGAGGACAAGTTCTGTTTGAGTGTTAGCTTCAAAGTTAAGTTCAAGCTCGTAAGTGTTAGTTGTTGCCGTTTTTTCAGAGAAATCTTCTTGGCTAGCACGTAAGCTTGTAATGGCTTCGACTGGATATTGGTAGAGTTTGCCATCTTTAATAGACAATTCTTTAACCAAGCTCATAGCCCCTTGGTAGTCGTATTTGTCAGTTGGATAGTCCACATCTGGAAGACCGATCCAGCTGACAATAAGGGCACGACCATCTGGAGTATTAAAGCCTTGAGTTGCATATGCTTCAAATCCGTAGTCCAAGTTGATAATTGGTGTGCCATCAACGAGGGCAGGTTTTTCTGTGTCGAAATCTTGGAAAATCTTATAAGTGTTAGGGTAGATGTTACCGTAGTCAAGTTCAGCTTTATCGAGACCTTGTGGGCTATAAAGAAGAACAGGTTTGCCATCTACAAAGACAAGGTTAGGACACTCAATCATGTACTCTGACCCAGTGCCACCAA
This sequence comes from Streptococcus sp. 27098_8_74, assembly GCF_041431705.1. NCBI lineage: Bacteria > Bacillati > Bacillota > Bacilli > Lactobacillales > Streptococcaceae > Streptococcus > Streptococcus sp. 27098_8_74. Next base: position 23,518 of record NZ_JAPVYF010000029.1, on the reverse strand, counting down.
AGTCAAGATTACCAACCTCAACCCAGTTTTCGACATCATTGTCTACTGCCTTGTAAAGTTTGATATAACCTTGTTTATCGTGGTTTTGAGCACCTACGATAGCGTAGAATTGTCCCTTGTAATCGAAGATTTGAGGGTCACGGAAGTGCCCAGTAGCGTCAGCAGGTTGTTTGATAAGAACCTTGTCGAATTTTTCGATTTTGCCGTCTTTATCCATCCAAGCGCCGATTTGACGTGGGTCACGAACCCAGTTTTCATCACGAACGTTCCCAGTATAGAAGATAAAGAGTTTATCACCGATTTGATAAGCAGAACCTGAGTAGGCACCGTGGCTATCATTTTCATGGTCTGGCAAGAGTTTGACACCAGTTTCTGTAAAGTGAACCAAATCTTCAGTTTCAGTATGCACCCATTGTTTCAAACCATGAGCAGCTCCAAATGGCCAACTTTGGTAGAAAAGTTGGAACTTACCATTAAAGTAAGAAAAACCGTTTGGATCATTAAGAAGCCCTGTTTCTGGTTCGATATGGTAACTTGCACGCCAAGGTGATTTAGCGACATTTTCTCTAATCTTTGTTTTTTCTTCGTCTGTCCAATCTGCGTATGGACGGTAACGAACTTCTGTTGGTAGATTCATATTTAGTAATCTCCTAATCTATTTGTTAATAATATAGTAAACGTTTTACCTATAAAAATCAACGATTTATAACAAAAAATAAAAAAATATGCTAAACGGTTGACATATGGCAGAAAGATGCTAAAATAGTTATCGTAAAGAAAAGCTAAACGCTTTCATACCAAATTTTATTAAGGAGAATTTTGCAAATGGATAACAAACAAATTGCAAAAGAAGTCATCGATGCCCTCGGTGGACGTGAAAACGTCAACAGTGTTGCTCACTGTGCGACTCGTCTACGTGTGATGGTCAAAGATGAAAACAAAATCAATAAAGAAAAGGCTGAGAACATTGAAAAAGTTCAAGGTGCTTTCTTTAACTCAGGTCAATACCAAATGATTTTTGGTACAGGTACTGTTAACAAGATTTACGACGAAGTCGTTGCTCAAGGTCTTCCAACAGCATCTAAAGACGAACAAAAAGCAGAAGCTGCTAAACAAGGTAACTGGTTCCAACGTGCTATCCGTTCATTCGGTGACGTTTTCGTTCCATTGCTTCCAGCAATCGTAGCGACTGGTCTTTTCATGGGTATCCGTGGAGCAATCAATAACGATACAGTTCTTGGTTTGTTCGGTACAACATCAAAAGCTTTTGCTGCTACTGATTTCTATACTTACACAGTTGTATTGACAGATACAGCCTTCGCCTTCTTCCCAGCCTTGATTTGTTGGTCAGCCTTTAACGTATTTGGTGGTTCACCACTTCTTGGTTTGGTTCTTGGTTTGATGATGGTTAACAACGCCCTTCCTAACGCTTGGGATGTTGCATCAGGTGCTGCTAAACCAATTTACTTCTTTGATTTTATTCCAGTAGTAGGTTACCAAAACTCAGTGCTTCCAGCCTTCTTCGTAGGTTTGCTTGGTGCTAAGTTCGAGCAATGGGTTCGTAAATGGGTTCCAGACGTTCTTGACCTTCTCTTGCGTCCACTTATCGTCTTCGCAGTAATGTCAGCTTTGGCCCTCTTTATCATTGGTCCTGTCTTCCATACTGTTGAAAGCTATGTTCTTGCTGCTACAGAATGGATTCTTAACTTGCCATTTGGTCTTGCTGGTCTTGTTCTTGGTGGAGTTCACCAAGTTATCGTCGTTACAGGGGTTCACCACGTCTTTAACTTGCTTGAAGCTAACCTCATTGCTAATACTGGTAAAGACCCACTTAACGCTATCATCACAGCTGCTATGACTGCCCAAGCTGGTGCGACACTTGCAGTGGGTGTTAAAACTAAAGATGCTAAATTGAAAGCACTTGCTTTCCCTGCAACTCTTTCAGCGGTACTTGGTATCACTGAACCAGCTATCTTCGGGGTTAACCTTCGTTTCGGTAAACCATTTATCATGGGTCTTATCGCTGGTGCTGCTGGTGGTTGGTTGGCCTCAATCCTTAACCTCGCTGGTACAGGATTTGGTGTAACAATCGTTCCTGGTACTCTTCTTTACCTTAACGGTCAAGTGCTTAAGTATGTGATCATGGTACTTGTAACACTTGCTCTTGGTTTTGCTCTTACTTGGATCTTCGGTTACAAAGAGGAAGAAGTTGAAGCTCAAAAAGAAGTTGTTGCTGAAGATATTGCATCTGCAGAATCAGCTCCAGTTGCATTGCAAGCCGAAACAATCGCTGCACCACTTAAAGGTGAAGTTGTAGCTTTGGAAAATGTTAATGACCCAGTCTTCTCATCAGGAGCTATGGGTAAAGGTGCCGCTATTAAACCTTCAGGAAACCAAGTAGTCGCACCATTTGATGGTGAAGTGCAAATCGCCTTCCCAACAGGTCACGCTTACGGTCTTAAATCTGATAAAGGTGCTGAAGTGCTTATCCACATCGGTATCGACACTGTCTCACTTGACGGTAAAGGATTTGATGCTAAAGTTCAAGCAAATCAACGTATTAAAAAAGGTGATGTCTTGGCTACCTTCGATAGCTCAGTAATCACTGAAGCAGGTCTTGACGATACAACTATGGTTATCGTTACAAACACTGCAGACTTCGAAGATGTTTCATCAGTAGCGACTGGTTCAGTTGCTGAAGGTGCAGACTTCATCGCAGTTAAATAATAAGCTAGAAAAGTCGAAGCCAATTCGGCTTTTTTAGTTAAATGGCTCATAAAGAAAAGTATGAAGCAGAGCAGTCTGTGCCTCCTTGAACAAGGTCTCATTTAGATTGTCTTTTGCCTAGCTTTTCTTTATAATAGTATAAAATAGTTATTTATTGATTACAAAAGGAGATAGCTTTACCTATGGCTAAACTTTACGGAAGCTTGGAAGCTGGTGGTACAAAATTTGTTTGTGCTGTTGGCGATGAGAAATTCCAAGTCGTTGAAAAAACTCAATTCCCAACAACTACACCTTATGAAACAATTGACCGTACGATTGAATTTTTCAAACGTTATGAAGATCAATTGGCTGGAATTGCAATTGGTTCATTTGGACCAATTGATGTTGATCCAAACTCTGAAACATATGGTTTTGTGACTTCAACACCAAAACCACATTGGTCAAATGTCGACCTTCTTGGTTTGATTGCTAAAGAGTTTAATATTCCTTTCTACTTTACGACTGATGTTAACTCATCTGCTTATGGTGAGACACTTGTTCGTAAAGGTGTTAAGAGTCTTGTTTACTACACTATCGGAACTGGTATTGGAGCCGGTGCTATTCAAAATGGTGAGTTCATTGGTGGTATGGGTCACACTGAAGCTGGTCACGTTTATGTACCTCTTCACCCAAATGATGTTTCCAATGAATTTAACGGAACTTGTCCATTCCACCGCGGATGTTTGGAAGGTTTGGCTGCTGGTCCATCACTTGAAGCCCGTACAGGTATTCGTGGCGAATTGATTGAGCAAAATTCTGAGGTTTGGGATGTTCAAGCTTACTACATTGCTCAAGCTGCTGTCCAGGCAACTGTGCTCTACCGTCCAGAAGTTATCGTCTTTGGGGGTGGTGTTATGGGACAAGAACACATGCTTCGTCGTGTCCGTGAAAAATTCACAGCTCTTTTGAATGGTTACCTTCCAGTGCCAGACGTGACTGAGTATATTGTGACACCTGCTGTTTCAGGTAATGGCTCTGCGACACTTGGTAACTTTGCACTTGCCAAAGATGTAGCTGACAAACACTCACGCAAATAAGCAAAATATGTAAAATCGCTTTAAGACATGATCTTAAGGCGTTTTGCTCTATACAGGAGGATGTAATGGAACCTTTATTTTTAGATTCGCCAATGCATGAAAAAATCTGGGGAGGTAATCGACTTAAGACAGAGTTTGGTTACGATATTCCCAGTGAACACACTGGTGAATACTGGGCAATTTCTGCCCATCCTAATGGTGTATCCTATGTCAAAAACGGGAAGTATGCTGGTTTTCATCTGGCAGAACTTTACAAGGATAAACCAGAACTTTTTGGAAATCCCAAGACTAGTGTTTTTCCTTTGTTGACAAAGATTTTGGACGCTAATGACTGGCTCTCAGTACAAGTACACCCTGATGATGCTTATGGACTAGAGCATGAAGGTGAGCTAGGAAAGACAGAATGTTGGTATATTATTGATGCTGAAGAGGGTGCAGAAATTATTTATGGTCACAAAGCTCAGACCAAGGAAGAGCTATCATCCTTGATTGAGGCAGGTGATTGGGACGGACTTTTGTCTAAAACTCCTGTTAAAAAAGGTGACTTTTTCTTTGTACCAAGTGGTACCATGCATGCTATTGGTCCAGGTATCCTGATCTTAGAGACTCAACAATCTAGCGACACCACTTACCGTGTCTATGATTTTGATCGTAGGGATGATCAGGGTAATAAACGTGAGCTTCATATTCAACAGTCTCTTGATGTCTTGAATTTAGGGGACCCAGAAAATAGCATCCCAGCAACTGTTAAGACCTTGCAATTAGAGTCGACTTGTTTGACATCAAACTCCTTCTTCACCGTATATAAATGGAAACTCAGTGGCTTGGTTGACTTCAAGCAATCAGCTCCTTATTTGCTTTGTTCGGTACTTTCTGGCAATGGGACTATGACTATCGATTCACGCATTTATTGTCTAAAAAAAGGTGATCACTTCATTCTTCCAAATGATGTGACAGATTGGGAAATTGATGGACAATTGGAGATGATTGTCAGTCACCCTAACGAGGCTTAAGTATGAGTAATGAAAAAGTTTTAGCTGCACTATTTGAGCGTATTGAGATCGGCAAATCCTATTATTTTGAGGGAGCTTACTATCGTCTAAAAGACTATGGAGATCACATTTATGGCTTACAACGGGCCATTCCTGGGATGTGCGGTGAAAAAACGGCCTCCCCTAGCATCAAATTTTACTGGAAAAATGGTGTCTTGGACTATCAATTCTACGTTGATTTTGAAGCTAGCCCTATGATAATGAAGGCCTATAGCGGCACCGACCATGCCTTCTTTGAACAGGCTTTTGAAAATCTCTTGCATGATTTTGAGGATATCCTAGAGAGCCAAGAGAACTCTAAGAAGTAGTTTTAAAGCATTATTGTCGATATTTTCAGTGAATCTAATAAAAAAGTTTTCGTTTATTTGCAAATCCATTGTGAAAGCCCTTAAACTAGGGCTTTTTTCTTTGTCAATCCTTGAGTGATTTCTTGTTTAAAGGGGGCTTTTGTGGTAAAATATGGAGATAAAGACTGTCGAAAGGAAAAAAGATGGCAAATATATTACGCAAAATCATTGAAAATGATAAAGGCGAAATTAAGAAACTAGAAAAAACTGCCAAGAAAGTCGAGAGCTATGCTGATGCAATGGCAGCTCTTTCAGATGAAGAACTTCAGGCAAAAACAGAAGAATTTAAAAAACGATATCAAAACGGAGAAAGCCTAGACCAACTCTTGCCAGAGGCATTTGCAGTTGTTCGTGAAGGGGCAAAACGTGTCCTTGGACTTTTCCCATATCGTGTGCAAATCATGGGTGGTATTGTTCTTCACCATGGTGATGTACCAGAGATGCGTACAGGGGAAGGGAAAACCCTGACTGCGACAATGCCTGTTTACCTAAATGCTATTTCAGGTGAAGGTGTGCACGTTATCACCGTTAACGAATACCTCTCAGAGCGTGATGCGACTGAAATGGGTGAGCTTTATAGTTGGCTTGGTTTGTCAGTAGGGATTAACCTTTCAGCCAAATCACCAGCTGAAAAACGTGAAGCTTATAACTGTGACATCACTTACTCAACCAACTCAGAGGTAGGTTTCGACTATCTTCGTGATAACATGGTTGTTCGTAAGGAAAACATGGTACAACGTCCATTGAACTATGCCTTGGTCGATGAGGTTGACTCGGTTCTTATCGATGAAGCTCGTACACCATTGATTGTATCAGGTCCTGTAAGTTCAGAAACTAATCAGTTATATCACCGTGCGGATGCCTTTGTTAAGACCTTAACAGAAGATGATTATGCCATTGATATTCCAACGAAAACGATTGGTTTGAATGACTCAGGTATTGACAAGGCTGAAGAATTCTTCAACTTGGACAACTTGTACGATATTGATAATGTTGCCTTGACTCACTATATTGACAATGCCCTTCGTGCCAACTACATCATGTTGCATGATATTGACTATGTGGTCAGTCCTGAGCAAGAAATTCTTATCGTTGACCAATTTACAGGTCGTACCATGGAAGGACGTCGTTTCTCAGATGGGCTCCACCAAGCCATTGAGGCAAAAGAAGGTGTTCCAGTTCAAGAAGAAACGAAGACATCTGCCTCAATCACTTACCAAAATATGTTCCGTATGTACAAGAAATTGTCAGGGATGACTGGTACTGGTAAAACTGAGGAAGATGAATTCCGTGAAATTTACAACATGCGAATCATTCCGATTCCAACTAACCGTCCAATTCAACGTATTGACCACGATGACCTTCTTTACCCTACCTTGGATGCTAAATTCCGCGCTGTGGTACAAGATGTTAAACGTCGTTATGAAAAGGGACAGCCAGTCCTTGTTGGTACGGTTGCCGTTGAAACATCTGACTTGATTTCTAAGATGTTGGTTGAAGCAGGTATTCCTCATGAAGTGCTTAATGCCAAGAACCACGAAAAAGAAGCGCATATTATCATGAATGCGGGTCAACGTGGTGCCGTTACGATTGCGACCAACATGGCCGGTCGTGGTACTGACATCAAACTTGGTGAAGGTGTTCTTGACCTTGGTGGACTCTGTGTCATTGGTACAGAGCGTCACGAAAGCCGTCGTATCGATAACCAGTTGCGTGGTCGTGCGGGACGTCAAGGGGACCCAGGGGAATCTCAATTCTACCTTTCACTTGAAGACGAATTGATGCGTCGTTTCGGTTCTGATCGTATCAAACAAGTCTTGGAACGTTTGAATGCTGATGATGAAGATATTGTTATCAAATCACGTATGTTGACACGCCAAGTGGAAGCGGCTCAAAAACGTGTCGAAGGAAATAACTACGATACTCGTAAACAAGTCCTTCAGTACGATGACGTTATGCGTGAACAACGTGAAATCATCTATGCTGAGCGTTATGATGTTATCACAGCGGAACGTGACCTTGAACCTGAGATTAAGGCTATGATTACGCGTACGATTAACCGTACGGTAGATGGTCACAGCCGCAATGATCAAGAGGAAGCTCTTAAAGGTATTTTGAACTTTGCTCGTCAGGCTTTGGTTCCTGAGAATGCCATCTCACTTGAAGATTTACAAGAAGTGGGAGAGGTAACGAAACGTAGTGTTAATTATGACGCTATTAAAGTTTACTTGAATGAGTTAGCAGATGATGTTTATGATCGTCAAATTAAGAAATTGCGTTCAGAGGAAGCTATCCGTGAATTCCAAAAAGTCTTGATTTTGATGGTTGTTGATAACAAGTGGACGGACCACATCGATGCCCTAGATCAATTACGTAATGCCGTTGGTTTGCGTGGTTATGCACAAAACAACCCAATCGTTGAGTATCAATCTGAAGGGTTCAAGATGTTCCAAGATATGATTGGGGCAATTGAATATGATGTGACACGTACAATGATGAAAGCACAAATTCATGAACAATCTCGTGAAAATGTGAATGAACGTGTTTCGACAACAGCAACAGGCAATATCCAGGCCCACCAAGCAGATGCTAATGGTCAAGAAATTGACTTTAGTAAAGTTGGTCGTAATGACTTCTGTCCATGTGGCTCTGGTAAGAAATTTAAAAATTGTCACGGTCGTAAACAATTTTAGGAAAAAAATAGGTAATTATTATGGTTTTTAAAGCAGTAAGTGAAAAAATTGATTTTGATGCAGTTAAAGAATCAACTACATTAACAGGTGAAGCCCTTGCCAAGAAACAAGCTCGTGATAAAGAGCTTGAAGCAATCATCAAGGGTGAAGATGACCGTACGCTTTTGGTTATCGGTCCATGTTCATCTGATAATGAAGAAGCTGTTCTTGATTATGCTCACCGTTTGGCTAAACTTCAAGAAGAAGTTAAAGATAAAGTCTTTATGGTTATGCGTGTCTATACAGCTAAACCTCGTACAAATGGTGATGGCTATAAAGGACTTGTACACCAACCTGATGCTGAAGGGAAACCAAACCTAATTAACGGTATCAAGGCTGTGCGTAACCTTCACTACCGTGTTATCACTGAAACTGGTATCACAACTGCTGACGAAATGCTTTACCCAGAAAATCTTCCTTTGGTAGATGACCTTGTGTCATACATTGCCGTTGGTGCACGTTCTGTAGAAGACCAACAACACCGTTTTGTTGCGTCAGGTATTGATGTTCCAACTGGTATGAAGAATCCAACATCAGGGAACCTTAACGTGATGTTTAACGGTATCTACGCTGCACAAAACAAACAAAACTTCCTCTTTAACGGTGAAGAAGTTGAAACTCCAGGGAACCCATTGGCACACGTTATTCTTCGTGGTTCAACGAATGAATATGGTAAAAACGTGCCTAACTTCTACTATGATGATGTGCTTGAAACAATCGAACACTATGAACAAATGGGCCTTGAGAATCCATTCATCGTTATTGATACAAACCATGATAACTCAGGTAAACGTTACTTGGAACAAATCCGTATCGTTCGTCAAACCTTGATTAACCGTGATTGGAATGAAAAAATCAACAAAGTAGCACGTGGTTTCATGATTGAATCTTACCTTGAAGATGGCCGTCAAGATGCGCCAGATGTCTATGGTAAATCAATCACTGACCCATGTCTTGGTTGGGATAAGACAGAAGAATTGATTCGTGAAATCCACGATACATTGTCAAAATAATAAGGTAACAGAAACCATATATGGGGAGTGAACCGTTTGGATGACCAAGCGGTTCGCTCTCTTTTCACAAAGAGAGGGAAATAGATGGGAATTCATCAAAATAGTCCGCTGATTGATGTAGCGGAAGTAAGGAAATTGCATGCTCTTACGGGAGACGCACTAGTAACTAAACAGGCTAATGATGAGGCCTTGGCAAAAATTATCAAGGGTGAGGACAAACGTATTCTCTTGGTTATTGGTCCATGTTCATCTGATAATGAAGAAGCCGTTCTTGACTATGCTCACCGTTTGGCCAAACTTCAGGAAGAAGTGAAGGACAAAATCTTTATTGTTATGCGTGTTTATACAGCTAAACCACGTACTAATGGGGACGGTTATAAGGGGCTTATCCACCAGCCAGATGCAGAGGGTGATGTAGACCTTCTTGCTGGGGTTAAGGCGGTTCGCCACCTTCAGTCACGTATTATTACTGAAACAGGCCTTCCAATCGCTGACGAGATGCTTTATCCGTCAAATCTTTCCTTCTTTGATGATCTGCTTAGCTATCACGCTATTGGAGCACGTTCTGTCGAGGACCAAGAACACCGCTTTGTAGCTTCAGGTATTGATGTGCCAATTGGCTTGAAGAACCCAACGTCAGGGAATTTGAATGTCATGTTTAATGGTATCTATGCGGCGCAGAACCAACAGCATTTCCTTTACAATGGTGCTGAAGTTAAAACAGATGGTAACCCACTCGCTCACGCTATCCTGCGTGGTGCCAACAATGAAAATGGTCAGAACATTGTCAACTACCATTACGAGGACTTGGTTAAGGCTTTGGACAAGTATAGTGCATTTAATTTGGAAAACCCATTTATTCTTGTTGATACAAACCATGATAACTCAGGTAAAAACTTCATGGAACAAGTTCGCATTGTGCGTGAAGTCCTTCTTAACCGTGAGTGGGATGAGCGTATCGCGGATACCGTGCGTGGCTTTATGATTGAGTCTTACCTTGAGGATGGTCGTCAAGACACACCTGAAGTTTATGGTAAATCAATTACAGATCCATGTCTTGGTTGGGCTAAGACAGATAGCCTTATTCGTGAAATCCACAATCGACTTTCGTTATAATTATGATTTTTGGACATGGTATAGACTTGCAGGAAATTTCAGCTGTAAAAAAGGCTTATGACCGCAATCCACGCTTTGCAAAAAAGGTATTGACACCAAAAGAGTGGGAGCGTTTTGAATCCCTTTCTGGTAATCGTCAGATGTCCTATTTAGCAGGGCGCTGGGCCGGTAAGGAAGCATTTTCAAAGGCTTGGGGTACTGGTATTGGAGCAGTCGGCTTTAAGGATATTGAAATATTGACCAATGACAAGGGAGCTCCAGTGGTGACCCAATCACCTTTTGAAGGCAAGGTTTTTATCTCGATTTCCCATAGCGGTGATTTTGTTCAGGCAAGTGTCATTTTAGAAAAAAACTAAGAGATAGATGTTGGAAGAGGATAGCTTATGATTTCAAGTTTACATCGACCAACCTTGGCAAAGGTTGATCTATCAGCAATTTCAGAAAATATTGAACAAGTGGTTAGTCACATCCCTAAACAGGTAAAGACTTTTGCAGTTGTTAAGGCCAATGCTTATGGTCATGGCGCTGTCGAAGTGGCCAAGCATGTATCTAAGCAGGTGGATGGTTTTTGTGTTTCCAACCTAGACGAGGCGCTTGAACTTCGTCAAGCTGGCTTAGAACAACCGATACTTATTTTAGGAGTCGTCTTGCCAGACGAGGTTCCTTTGGCTATTCAAGAAAACATCACTCTGACGGTAGCTTCGCTTGAGTGGTTGGAAATGGCTAAGAATCAAGGGCTTGATTTAACTGGTTTGACCTGCCATATTAAGATTGATTCAGGTATGGGCCGTATTGGGGTGCGTAACCAAGAGGATGCGGTTAGCTTGATTGCTGGTCTGAAATCACTTGGTGCGGATGTCGAAGGTATTTTTACCCATTTTGCAACGGCTGATGAGGCAGATGATAGTAAATTCAAGCGTCAATTAGCCTTCTTCACGGATTTGGTTAATAACTTGGTGGACCGTCCTCGCTTGGTACACGCTAGCAACTCTGCGACGAGTATCTGGCATGCAGAAACAGTCTTTAATGCGGTACGTCTGGGTGTTGTTATCTATGGTCTCAATCCTAGTGGCAGTGCTTTAGACCTTCCATATAGGATTCGTCCTGCTTTAAGTTTGGAGACTGCACTTGTTCATGTTAAGACCCTGCCAGCAGGTCAAGATGTAGGTTATGGTGCAACCTATACGACGACAGCTGATGAGGTTATTGGAACCATTCCGATTGGCTATGCGGATGGTTGGACCAGAGATTTACAAGGTTTCCACGTTATTGTGGATGGACAGCTTTGTCCTATTGTTGGGCGTGTGTCTATGGACCAAATCACTGTTCGCCTTCCTAAGGTTTATCCCCTAGGAACTCCTGTTACTCTTATGGGTGAAAATGGAGGAGCAAGCATCACTGCGACAGAGGTGGCTGAAAAACGTGGTACTATCAACTACGAAGTTCTTTGTTTGCTTAGTGATCGTGTACCTCGTAGCTATGATTAATATAAATAAAAAGAGAAATCCAGTTTGATACTGGATTTTTTGATTTTAGTGAAGACCATTTTCATGTGTTATAATAGCTGATAAGGCTTCCTCTTTCACGAGGAGAAGAACACGATAGAAATGATAGAGGATATGATTCAACTAGATTCACCAATTGCGGATTTGAAAGGCTTTGGTCCTAAGTCCGCTGAAAAATTTACCAAATTAGATTTGCACACGGTTGGGGACCTCTTGCTTTATTTTCCTTTCCGATATGAAGATTTTAAGAGTAAGTCTATCTTTGAACTGATGGATGGCGAAAAGGCAGTTATTACGGGAACCGTGGTAACCCCTGCCAATGTGCAGTATTATGGCTTTAAACGTAATCGTCTGAGTTTTAAAATCAAGCAAGGAGAGGCAGTGATTGCCATTAGTTTCTTCAACCAGCCTTATCTTGTGGACAAGATTGAGATGGGGGCAGAAGTGGCTATTTTTGGCAAATGGGACCAGAAGAAGTCTGCAGTGACTGGCATGAAAGTCTTGGCTCAAGTTGAGGACGATATGCAGCCAGTCTATCATGTGGCCCAGGGCGTTAGTCAAGCCCAGCTGATAAAGGCTATAAGGGCAGCTTTTGATAGTGGGGCCTTGAATTTGTTGGAGGAGAGTCTCCCACAGGTGCTTATGGACAAGTATCGTCTTATGGGACGCCAAGAGGCTGTGCGTGCTATGCATTTTCCGAAAGATTTGGCTGAATATAAGCAGGCTCTACGTAGGACCAAGTTTGAGGAGCTCTTTTATTTCCAGATGAACTTACAGGTGCTGAAGGCTGAGAATAAGTCCGAAACCAATGGTCTAGCAATTGCTTACGATGAAGCTAAAATCAAAGCCAAAATTGCAGAATTACCATTTCCCTTGACAGAAGCCCAACAGCGTAGTTTATCGGAAATCCTAGCTGATATGAAATCTGGGGCTCATATGAACCGTCTTTTGCAAGGAGATGTGGGTTCAGGGAAAACAGTTATCGCTAGTCTGGCCATGTATGGGGCTTATACGGCAGGATTGCAGTCTGCCCTCATGGTACCGACGGAAATCTTAGCAGAGCAGCACTATCAGAGTTTACAGGGACTTTTTCCTGAGCTAGAGGTAGTGCTCCTAACTTCTGGGATGAAGGCAGCGGACAAAAAAGTAGCTCTTTCCAAAATCGAATCTGGCGAGGCTCAGATGATTGTGGGGACTCACTCACTGATTCAGGATGCTGTGACTTATCACAGGCTTGGGCTAGTAATTACTGATGAGCAGCACCGTTTTGGGGTTAATCAACGTCGTATTTTCCGTGAGAAAGGTGACAATCCTGATGTCCTTATGATGACAGCGACACCTATCCCTAGGACTTTGGCAATCACTGCCTTTGGGGAGATGGATGTGTCAATCATTGACCAGATGCCGGCTGGACGTAAGCCCATTATTACCCGTTGGGTTAAACATGAGCAACTAGATACCGTACTGACTTGGATTAAGGGCGAGTTGGAAGAAGATGCTCAGGTCTATTTTATCTCACCTCTGATTGAAGAGTCTGAGGCTCTCGATTTGAAAAATGCGGTGGCCCTTCATCAGGAACTCACAGAGTTCTTTGGGGATTCAGCTACAGTGGCCCTGATGCATGGTCGCATGAAAAATGATGAAAAAGACCAAATTATGCAGGACTTCAAGGATAAAAAATCTCAGATTTTAGTATCAACCACAGTTATCGAAGTGGGGGTTAATGTGCCAAATGCTACGGTTATGGTCATTATGGATGCCGACCGCTTTGGACTTAGCCAGCTGCACCAACTTCGTGGCCGTGTAGGTCGTGGCCATAAGCAGTCCTACTGTGTTTTAGTGGCCAATCCTAAAAATGATACCGGGAAAAAACGCATGCAGGCCATGTGTGAGACTACGGATGGTTTTGTTCTAGCAGAAGAGGACCTTAAAATGCGTGGTTCAGGAGAGATCTTTGGAACACGTCAGTCAGGAATTCCTGAATTTCAAGTGGCTGATATTGTGGAAGACTACAATATCTTAGAAGAAGCAAGGCGCGTGGCCAGCCAAATTGTGTCTGACCCTAACTGGCGTGAGAATCCTGATTGGCAGGTGCTAGGAGCTCATTTGAGAAGCCAAGGCGAGTTTGATTGAGGAGGGAACCCATGAAAAAGAAACGGTTAAAAATCGATTTTTTTGCTATCTTGCATCCCTTATTTCTTATGATGTTAGGTCTCCTGTTTTATTTTTTCGCCTTCATCTTGATTTGGTTTATTACCGAATTGGCAAAGCTGATAGAAGGAAAGACGGACTTTCATACCCTATATTTTTATTCACTTCTTATCTCTCTAGCTTGTTCGATATTACTGATTATGTACGTCGCGGGTTTTATAGCTCAGCTGATTATACATATACAGCATCAAAAGGAAAGGACGCTTTTGCCGGTCTGGTGTATGCTTACGGCTGTACTGATGCTTGTGCCCCTATTCGAAGATTTTAGTATCTTAGGCTCGTCCTGGAATTTTAAAGGGTATTTTCTTTCCATAGTTGCCTACATTGCCTATCTCTTTACAAAGCTACCCAAGGTTATTGAAAGTTACCGCTATCATGCGACAATTCGCTATGCCGTTTGGGTGGCTCTGGTCTTGGGAATTATTTTATCCATGCTTTAGACAGAAAAACTCTCAGTAAACTCACTGAGAGTTTTAAGTTTCCTTCAAGCTTATTACAAGCTTTCTTTAAGTTAGGCAACCTATAATAAAACCATCAAAACGAGATAGGTTTTGATAATAAAACGTTTTGGCTAAGCCAAACCATTCCTAAAAAAGGAGGACAAAACAATGACAGTAAAAATTAAAGTAACCTTCAACCGAAATTTCCAGAAGCATCCTCAAGACTTTAAGGTTTATCAAAACTAGTATTGATGCTAGGAAGAGGCTCAATTTACCCATATTCTACAACTTTCATCCCTCATTTTCCAAAATCCCTTTTTCCTTTTTTTCATAACGTAGAATCCCTCTTCTTAAACTCATAAAAAGTCTAGACGGAACCATGACCAGTCTAGGCGATTAAAATAAGTAAGCTAACCAGTTGAGATTTTCTTGGTTGGTTTTTATTTTTTGAATTTTAGATAAAAAATATCGAAAAACGATAAAAATGTGTTGACAAGGAGAAATAAAGAGTGTAATATATAATTATCGATAAACGATAATAAGTTTTCGATAAAGATAATCTTATTCGCGAAAAAGAGAAATTATATACCAAAAACTATTTAATAAAGGAAATACTTATCATGAAAACACTTAAATCAATCATCAACGCTGTTCTTATTCTTCTTATGGCAATCTACGGTCTTGCAATGCTTGCTTTACTTATCCTTCCTTTTGTGGATGTGACTAATCTTTTTCCAGGTGCTGAGGTTCATTACCTTTCTGGATGGGGTTACTGGCTAGTCTCAGAGTTACAATTTGTCTTCTATCTTGCCTTGATTTGTCTCCTTCGTAAAGAGCTTAAAGACTTTACTTGGGAGGCACTTTGGACAGAAGATTTCTCTCTCTTCTTGAAAAAGGCTGCTCTCTTAACCTTTGTGCCATCAGCCTTGAATATCTTCTTGCAGTTGGGAACGACTAATCACCTTGTAATGGACTTCAGCACATCAGTCTGGCTCCTCTTGGTCTCTCTAGCTTGTGATGCTGTCCGTCTTCGTAAGGGACAAACCGCTGTCAAATAATTGAAAGAATCTTATTTGAAAAGTAGTAAAATCTTACCTATAAACTAGTATTTTATATTGATATTCGATATAATTGATACTGTTAATAGTTAGCTAATGATTTAGTATGAGGTCAAGGGCTCCTAGAGGCACCTTGGCTTTTTCTAGTCTATGCTTAAAGAAATCAAATGAATTTACAATCGAGGTAACACATGACAACTATCTTATTTTATTTTTTAATCGTACTAGCCTTGGCCGGCTCTAGTTATTATGGTTGGAGATCAGCCAAAAGTGCTAAAAATCGTCAGGAAACGCAAGAACAGAAACGTCTGCGTAGTGTTCTCCTGTTCGTTAATGTCCTCCTTTTTGCGGGCTTTTTAAGTCTTGTTATTACCATTCTTAATGATGCCTTTATCCTGACAGGTCATGAAGGACTCTTACAACAAGGTTTGCGTATGCTTCTTGGTTCGGGAGTTACCGTGAAAAGTACTAGCACTAGTCTGACACTTTTTGCAGCAACCATTGATTTCCTTCGTATGTCAGTCAACATAGGCTTCTTGTTGTGTCTACGTGCCTTTCTGATTAATCTTTATCGTTCTGATATTTTCATCGCTAAAAATGCTAAGTTGGTTCGTTGGTCAGCAAATTTGCTAGTTCTTGGGGCCTTTATCAATAATGGTATCTTTACATTTGGGACAGGCAACCAGAGTTATAGTTTCTTTAATATCAGTTATTTGCTAGTTAGCTTTGTCCTCTATGCTGTTGCTATGATTTTGACTAAGGCTAATGCCATTGCTGAGGAAAATGAGTACACGATTTAGGAGAGGCTTATGATTATTGTCAATTTGGACGTTGAACTTGCCAAGAAGAAGATGCGCTCGGGTGAGCTAGCAGAACGTATTGGTATTACCCCAGCCAATCTCTCGGTTCTTAAGACAGGCAAGGCTAAGGCAATCCGTTTTACAACACTGGACGCTATTTGTAAGGAGTTAGATTGCCAACCAGGAGATATTCTTGAATATAGACCAGACGAAGAAAATTAAAAGCCTGAAGTAGTTCAGTCACCTTTCTAGTGACCATGCTTCAAGCTTTTTTATTTTTTCTTCAACCATGCGACCAGGGCTAGACTGGCTAGCATGGTACCACAGACTATGGCGATATATGTTTTTGAGACTGTCAGCTCATAGTGGAAATCTTTATTTTTCAATTTATCGGTTGCTTCAATACTAAGTTTCATGTTTTATCCCTCGATATAGTTTTTCAATTCTTGGCCTTTGAGTCCTGCACTAAGTGCGATGAGGAGTTTGAGGCGAGCCTTTGGTGCGTTGAGTTCTTTAACAAACATAACGCCAGCTTCTTGGAGTTTGACTCCCCCGCCTTCATAGGCGTAGACAGGTTCGGCGATACCGTTGAAGCAGCGGGAAACGAGCAGAACAGGGACTCCTTTTTCCATAAGATTTGTGATTTCTCTTGCAGCCAATGGTGGGAGGTTTCCAGCACCCATGGCTTCGATGACGACACCGTCAATCTTCTCAGGATCCAGGAGACTGATAATACCATCTCCAATACCCATCCCTGCATAGGCTTTTATGATTGGTACTGTTCCTGTAATTTGTTCCAAATCAAAGCGAACACGAGGCTCAGCAGTTTTGAACCAGAGGATGTCATGCTTCATGATGATGCCTAGTGGACCATGGGTTGGTGTGTGGAAGGTTGCCACGTTTGTGGTATGGGTCTTAGTCACATACTTGGCTGCATGGATTTCATCATTCATCACGACCAGGATTCCTTTGTCAGCGGCCTTGTCGTCGCTAGCAACACGTAGGGCTGATAGATAGTTGTAGACCCCGTCGCTTCCTAGCTCGTTTGACGAACGCATGGCACCAGTTAGAACGATTGGAATCTCAGGGACGGCCATGGTATCTAGGAAGTAGGCTGTTTCTTCCAGGGTATCTGTCCCATGAGTGATGACCACACCATCATATTGACCAGCTGTTCCCTTGATTTTTTTGTAAATATCCAGCATGTGGTAGGGTGTGATATGTGGGCTTGGGATATTAAGAAAATCGAGAACGGTTAGTTCTAAATTATCTAAATTAAGTCCCACATGGTTCATGGGATTATCAGTGTTTTGGCTGACCCTACCATCATTATCCGCTGACATGGAAATGGTCCCTCCAGTGTGAAGGACTAGGATTTTTTTTATCATTTATACTACTCACTATCATATTTATGTTATAATTTATTTTAGCATAAAATGTTAGAAGGAGGGGAGCTCTGTGGCCATTAAAGCAGTCTTTTTTGATATTGATGGGACTTTTCTAAATGACCGAAAACGCGTGTCTAGTTCAACCAAAAAAGCCATCAGTCAAATGAAGGAAGATGGTATCTTAGTTGGTTTGGCAACAGGTCGTGGTCCAGGATTTGTCCAGCCTTTCATGGACAATCTAGGTCTGGATTTTGCAGTCACTTATAACGGTCAGTATATTTTGACTCACGACAAGATCCTTTATCAAAACCAGCTCCCTAAATCAACAGTCTACAACTTGATTCGCTATGCCACCAAGCACCGTAGAGAGATTTCTCTAGGGACTAGTACAGGTCTTGTTGGTTCTAATATCATCAGTATGGGGACGAGTAAGTTTGGGCAAATCGTTAGTCGTATTGTCCCTAAGTCCTGGGCTAAGATGGTGGAGCGTAGTTTCAAGTCTTTGATTCGTCGTTTCAAACCACAAAGCATTGAAACCCTTAAAACTATCATGCGTGAGCCTATTTATCAGGTAGTTATGGTAGCGACGGTGGGTGAAACACAAGATATTGAAGAAAAATTTCCTCATGTGAAGATTACCCGCTCAAGTCCTTACTCAGCCGATATTATTTCAGCGGATCAATCTAAGTTGAAAGGTATCGCTCATCTAGGTGAGGTTTTTGGTTTCGAACTCAGTGAGGTTATGGCCTTTGGGGATTCGGAAAATGACCTAGAAATGCTGTCTGGCGTCGGCGTTGGTGTTGCCATGGGAAATGGTGAAGATGAACTGAAAGACCAGGCTACCCATGTCACTGATACTAATAACCAGAATGGGATTGCCAAAGCCTTGTCACACTATGGTTTGATTCACTTTGAAACAGAGAATTCATTTACCAGTGATGATGACAATTTCAACAAGGTTAAGGATTTCCACCATTTGATGGATGGCTCAACTACCGATATGCCTCGTGTTTACGGTATTGAGGAAGCTAGTCACCGTTCGGACTTCAAGTTGGAAGAAATTGTCGAATTCCTCTATGCTTCATCAGGTGGGGACAAGCGTGTCTTTGGTCAGGCTGTTCTGGATTTGCATGCTGCTCTTGACAAGGCAGCGCTTAAAGTTAGTTCTAAAGAGCACTCAGAGTCAACTATGGTTGGTCAGGTGGATGCATTGACTGACTTGCTTTACTTGACCTATGGCTCATTTGTCCTTATGGGTGTGGATCCTAAGCCTTTCTTTGATACGGTTCATGAGGCTAATATGGGTAAAATTTTCCCAGATGGCAAAGCTCACTTTGATCCTGTGACTCACAAAATTCTTAAACCAAGTGATTGGGAAGCGCGATTTGCACCAGAACCACACATTAAACGTGAGCTAGATCGTCAGATTCAAAAATCTCTACAAAGAAGTAAATAAGAAGTTATAAAGGTTTGGACAGTTTGCTCCAAACCTTTTTCTAATAAAAATGACATTTATTAATGGCTTTATTTGTGATAAAATAAAGTCATTCTATGTATTTTTAAGGAGATTATTATGACTAAAGCAGATTGGTTAGATTTTTTTGAAGCCATCAATGGTCGTTCAGCGACTGAAGAAGAAATTGCAGCAGCACTTGCAGCTGGTGAGTTCCAAGATGACGCCCCAGCAGTAGAAACTGCTCCAGTACAAGAAGCGCCAGCGCAACCAGCTTTCGCTAGTGCCCAAGAAACACCAGCACAAGAGACGCAGCCACAGCCGACTTTCGCTGATGCACAAGAGGCGCAACAACAACCGACTTTCGCTGGTGCACAAGAAGCACAACCGCAAGCTCCTTTTGCAAATGCTCAGGCTGCTCAAGCACAACCAACCTTTGCAGGGGCTCAAACTGCTCCAGTCCAAGGAGTACCAAATCAAGCAGCGCAACCACAAGCTGGTTTTGTGAATGCTCAAGCTGGTCAGCAAGCAGCTTTTGCTAACGGTCAACCTCTTCAACCAGGTCAAAATGTTCAATTTATCAATGGCCAAGCTGTAGTTGTTCCAGCACAACCATCAGCATTTGCGACAACTTTCAAAAACTATTGGACATGGTTGCTTAATGCATGGCGTCGTCCAGCTGACATGACAGATTATGGTAAGCACAATGGTTGGCTTAACTACATCTTCTTGTCACTCTTGACTGGACTTGCATTCTTTGCAATTTTGAGCGCTGTGGCACGTAAATTTATTAGCCCAGTTGTATCAACAACAAATGCATTGTCTAGTATGTTTGGTTCTTATGGAACAGATGCTTACTCATCTCCAGTTTCAAGTCATACATCTAGCATTGGTTTTGGAGCCTTCTTCGCAAGTATCCTAGCTGCCTTTCTCTTTATCTTTGCCTTTATCTTGGCAGGTTTTGTGACACGTAAGGCCATCTTCCGTGACCCTGAGACTACTTTCTTGAATAGCTTTGACCGTTTTGGTCGCTTGACATCATTAGCCTTGCCAATCTTGCTTGTAACAATCTTGTTGGGAGCTATTGGACTTGTTGCCTTCCCAGGATTCTTGTTCTATGTTGTTTACTTCTTATTTGCAATTGCTAATCTATTTACAATTGTTCCTGTAACAACAGCGTGGAAGGCTGATAAGTTCTATCAAATGATTTTGGCAGCACTTTTGAATGGTGTGATTTTGTCAATCTTGTTTGCAATCGTATTTGCTATCATGTCATCATTTACAGTAGGTCTTCTATTCTAAGTAAACCTCTGACGATTTTTGAAAAAGCAAGTTTATAGGAGTCTTTATGGCAACAAAAGAAAAGTGGATTGATTTATTTGAAAAGGCAGTTGGTCGTCCGCCCCATGCTTTGGAGATTGAAGAAGGCCAGAAAGCAGACTTTGACTTAAAGGCTATTAAAGGCATTTCGGCAATGGGCTTGGACCAAGCAGCCACTCCTTCTGAACCAACAGAAGAAGTTGATGAGTATGACGTTGCCGAGGAAGTGTTTGAAGATGTACCGCTTGGTGATGAAGAGGAAACGACTCCTTTAGAAACTGAGGAGCTTGCACCAGTATCTCAAGCAGATCAAGGTCAAGCTGAAGAAAATTCAGAGGCTGCTTCTAAAGAAGCACAAGCCATCTGGATGAAGGCTTTTAAAACCTATGTTGGACGTCAGCCTCTCCCTGAGGAATTCTTACTTGGTAAGTCTTCAGGTTATGATGTGTCAACCATCCATCAGTTTATCTCAGATGGTAAGGCTGCGAAACCAGCCAAGCCAGCCATGGCTAAAGGGAAGAAAATCTTGATTATTGCTGGTGTTGTTGCAGCAGTCTTGGCACTTGCTGGTTACGGCTTTGGTTCTTACTACTACTCACGTGGTCAAGTAGCAGAGCGTTATGAAGCAGCAGCTAAGAAGAGTTTTAAAGATAGCTTGGAATACCAAGTATGGTCTGATACTAAAAAGGAAATTAAAACATCCGAAGTCAAGTACACAGACACTAAAAGTACACAAGCCTATAGCAAGAGCCAACTCCTGTCTGGCGAACGTATGCAAAAGGTTGGACGTCAGTTCCTTATTTTTCCTAAGTGGAGAGTCGTGGTAGATCCTGGAACGGTTGATTTAACCGTTAATACAGCTGATTTGAATGTGACTATTAACGGAGTTTCTTATGCTACTACAGATGGCAATAACTACACGGCTAAATTGAACCATCTCTATCCAGGAACTTACAATTTTGTGGCTTCTGGTAAGGTCAATGACCAAGATATCACTGTCTCATCTGAGGAAAATGTGACCTCTAAAACAGAAGTCAACCTTTCTGTAGAGTATCTTAGCTTTACCGTTAAGTCTAATCTTAAGGACGGAGACCTCTACGTTGGTGGTACCAAAGTTGGAACCCTTAACTCAGGGAAACTAGATGTTAACAAGGTAGCAGTAGCAGGTTCATCAGCTGTTTATGTTAAGAAGAATTTCGAAGATGGTAGCTCTATTAAAACAGAGACATTGTCTATTAAGAAAATCTCTGAAGGCCAAACGGTTACTCTTGATGCTGATGGTGTTCTTGACCGTGATACGGCAGATCGTCTTTTGACCGCTGCTTACGGTAAATTTGGTAGCTACGCATCTAATCACAACACGACACCAGATGGTGTATCCGATATTTTCCTTAATGGTACTGATGATACCATGTATAAGGATGTAACGGCTGATATTGATAAAAATACTACAGGTGCTAAAAACCGTGCTGCTGATAGTATTACTTTCTCGGACGTTGACGTCACAGAAGTCGTTCAGACTGGTGAGAAGACCTTCAAGGTGACCTTCACAGCCGTTTATGATTTCTACTATGGTTATGATTCGAAATTCAAGTCATCAGGAGATATCAAAGATAAAATTTCATGGTCATGTAATGTAGAATATGTTGGTGATGATAGTGACTCTAGCAGCAATGGTTCTAACTACAGCGACTACCGTATCAATGGCAAGGCTGGCGAATCACAAAATGTGAGTCGTGAAAATACTGTGAAATAGTAGATGCTTTCTCATAGAGCTAGTCATTGTTGAACGGATTACAAATAGGAGGTTAGTCCTCCAGACTAAAAAATGAAGAACTTGGCAATTGCCAGGTTCTTTTGTTTGTCTGTTATTACCTCTTAGGGGCTAAACCGTGCCACTTACCTAAAAGGCCTTGTTTTGTGTAAAGCAGTTGTTATAATGGAAGCATCAAAAGGACAGGAAAGGAGTATTATGAAAGTTAGAATCGAATTGGACCCATCCATGGATGAGCCTGAAATCTTGATTCGAGCTCCTCGGTTAACACAGGAATTGGCCCAGCTCCAAGAATCTATTCTAAAGCAAAAGTTAGTTCCTTTAGCCTTTTACAAGGATCGAAGCGAATATTTTCTGGATTTGGCAAATATTCTCTTTTTTGAAACAGACGGGGAAAAGATTTTTGGCCATACCAAGGATGAGGCCTATGAGGTGAAGCAAAAGCTCTACGAATTAGAAGAGTTGCTCCCGATTGCCTTTTGTCGGATTTCCAAATCGACGATTGTTAATGCTAAGCAGATTTATTCTTTAGAGAAGTCTTTTTCGGCGACTAGTACGGTGAATTTCTATCAGACCCACAAGCAGGTCCATGTATCAAGACGCTACTATCAAGTTTTAAAAGAACGACTAAACGAAATGAGGTAAGATAATGAGAAAGAAATTAATTGGGATCCTCTTGATCCTTTTGGCAGCTTTGGTAATTGTACAAGACTATTTTATAAAATGGGAAATTAGTATTTGGATGTTGGCCTGGGTAGTCTTATTGGCAATTTTGTCCCTTTCTAGTCTTTTGAAGCGACATTTTGGTCTTGGTTTCGCCTATGGCATTGTGGCTCTATTTTCACTTAATGGACAGTTCCATTTTCTTCCAGTATCTAATTCGGTCCTTATCTTTTCTTCCATTCTTGCAGTTATTGGCTTGAACATTCTCTTCAATCCTTCTAGTAAAACAAAGAATCGTTTTGGACTGGGTTCTACTGGTTCGGACGCTAATAATGGTGGAAATGATATTGATGTCACTTTTTCAGCAGTGACCAAATATCTCAATGACCAGCAATTTACGCATGGGAGTGCGGATGTTAGTTTAGGACAGGCTTCCGTTTATTTGGATAATTGCCACATTGAGGGGCCATCTGCCCAGTTTGATGTGGACGTTTCTCTTGGAAGTCTTAGTCTCTATGTGCCCAGTGATTGGCGAGTACATGTGAATGTGGATAACTCTCTTTCAGCTGTACAGCATGAGGAAAATCCTAGTAACCTGACTAGCAAGGACTTCTACATCAAAGGAGATGTTTCCTTGGGTAATTTAGAAATTATTTATGTTGGTGAGAGTTCGATTAATTAAGTTAGTGGAGGGAACCTCTGATTAATATAATACCTATTGTTTTATCTCATCTCCTGTGATAAGATAGGCTCAATCTATTTTCAGGAGGGTCAAGACATGGTTTCTACTATTGGTATTGTGAGCTTATCTAGTGGAATTATCGGTGAAGACTTTGTCAAGCA
>NZ_JAPVYF010000028.1:0-26049 GCF_041431705.1 Streptococcus sp. 27098_8_74 | reverse complement strand
ATCTTGGACATTCGTCTGACCGGGCTTATTGTGCTCTTTCTTCCTCTGATTGTTCTTTTGGTTAATCTCTACCGCAAAAAATCAGTGGTCATCATTGAAAAGACCAGAGCCTTGCTTTCAGATATAAATGCCAAACTGTCAGAGAGTATCGAAGGGATTCGCATCATTCAGGCCTTTAACCAAGAGAAACGTCTCAAAAAAGAGTTTGATGCCATTAATGAGGAACACCTGATTTACGCCAGCCGTTCCATGTCACTGGATTCTCTCTTTCTACGCCCAGCCATGAGCTTACTGAAGCTCCTGGGCTATGCTGTTCTCATGGCTTATTTTGGCTATCGTGGCATCTATCTGGGTATCACAGCAGGTACCATGTATGCCTTTATCCAGTACATTAACCGCCTCTTTGATCCTTTGATTGAAGTGACACAAAACTTCTCAACCTTGCAAACCTCGATGGTCTCAGCAGGTCGGGTCTTCGCTTTGATTGACGAGCGCACCTATGAGCCTGAGCAGAGAGACACAGATGCCAAGGTTACTGAGGGGAATATTCGCTTTGAAAATGTCTCTTTCTCCTATGATGGTAAACACCAGATTTTAGATAACATATCCTTCTCTGTCAATAAAGGTGAGACCATCGCCTTTGTCGGTTCTACAGGTTCCGGAAAATCCTCTATTATCAATGTATTCATGCGTTTTTATGAGTTCCAATCAGGACGAGTTCTTCTTGACGGTGTAGATATTCGCGATTATAGTCAGGCAGAGCTGCGTAAGAACATTGGTCTTGTCCTTCAGGAACCCTTTCTCTATCATGGTACAATCAAATCCAATATTGCAATGTATCAGGATTTAACTGATGAAGAGATCAAAGCCGCTGCTGAGTTTGTGGATGCCAACCACTTTATCGACAAACTTCCAGAAGGTTATGATGCTCCAGTTTCCGAACGAGGTTCAAGTTTTTCAACCGGTCAACGTCAGCTTCTAGCCTTTGCTAGGACCGTTGCTAGCCAGCCTAAAATCTTGATTTTGGATGAAGCGACAGCCAATATCGATTCGGAGACAGAGGCTATTGTTCAAAACTCTCTAGCAAAAATGCGTCAAGGACGTACAACCATTGCCATTGCCCACCGCCTATCGACTATCCAAGATGCCAACTGCATCTATGTCTTAGACAAGGGCCGCATCATCGAACACGGTAGCCACGAGGAACTCCTAGCCCTCGGTGGCACCTATCATAAGATGTACAGCCTACAAGCAGGCGCTATGGAAGGAGCGTAAGCTAATCTAGACCATAGATTCTATATTCGAAAAGATTTCTTAAAAATCAAAATCGAGTGGTGACATACATGTCACTACTTTTTTGTTGGCTTGCAACCTATAATAAAACCATAGCTTGAGAGAAAAAGCTAAAAAATAATATTTTAGGAGGTTGTTAGAATGACAACACAAACAATGAACAATTTTGAAACACTCGATCTCGAGGCACTTGCAAACGTTGAAGGTGGTGGATGGGTTAAGTGTTATGCCGGCACAATCGGATCTGCTCTAGTAGGATCAGCAGGAGGCCCAGTAGGTTACTGGGGAGGAGCTTTAGTTGGTTATGCCACATTCTGCTAATATTTAGGTGATTCTATGCTTAAAGATAAAAAAATGTATTTACTAGCCATTTTCCTTTTAGGATTTGGCATTGCTAACCTTTTCAGAAATTTAGATTTTGTTCATCATATCATTAATTTGGTAGGGTTGGCATTAATCACTTATAGTCTGATTTTTAGCAAATGGGAGCGACTCAAAAAATAGAAGTATTCGAAATGTAGAGTTCCTAAAAATCAAAAACGAGTAGTGACATTTATGTCACTACTTTTTTGTCGGCCTACAACCTATAATAAAATTCATAGCTTGAGAGAAAAAAGCTAAAAAATAGTTTAGGAGGTTGTTGCTATGACAAGGCAAACAAATAACAATTTTGAACTCCTTGACCTTGAGGCACTTGCAAACGTTGAAGGTGGTGATGGATTATGTTTGATTTGAAAAGTTATATTTTAGGGATGGTTTTCATGGCTGTGATGAGTTTTTTGGATAAGCCTATTATGTCATTGCTTGAAAAACACAAAGCTACCAATTCCGCTAAAAAGAAATCCTAATTGAGATACCTTGTCAATTGCTAGTCTGTGAATAGCTTTGCACAGAACGCTAAAAACACTTTAAGGAGAAAAGTATGTTTAAAAACTCAAAACCGTATTTACTGGCTACCATTCTCATCGGAATGGGCCTCGCTAATCTATTTAGAAGTTTGGATGCAGTCCACCATACCATTAACTTGTTGGGGCTAACCTTGCTTCTTTATAGTCTCCTTTTTAAAAAATGGTCACAGTTTAAAAAGTAACCTTTTGCCCCTTTGAACGTGAGGTGCTTGCAAATGCTTATTTTTGATGTTCCCGAAGTAAAATTATTCTTGCTAATGATAGCGGAGATTGTATTATATTTGATTGCATATTTTTGTAATAGAAAAAATAAAGATATGTATATTCGCTTATTTAAAATATCAGTGCTAATGACGCTATTGTATTACATCTCCAGTAGAATTTAATCGCTAAGGGATTACTTGAGATCTTACAGCAGTATAAAAAAATACAGAAAGGAATAGAGTTAAATGTAATAGCTTATTCGGTTTACAAGACTGACTGAGGTTATTCATAGCTTAAGTGTTTTATCATGAAGTTAAAGAGTATTAGTTCGAGAGTATTGCGATTTTTAGGACCATCACTGCTGTATTGGCAGTCTTTCTTATAAGTACCAGTATTTCTCTCTACAAAAGTAAGACTTCGCCAGAGATTTGGTTATCAGTCGGAGCACTAGCTTTAGTAGTCATTTTTGTAAATGGACTGCTCTACCGTTTGCTTAAGAAGCGTCCCGATTCAGTAAATCCGTTAACAATATGGCAGTCCTTCATTGTCTTTCTGGTCATCTCATTTCTAGTGCTTTGTGTAGAGTTTTACACATTACTAACATTCAGTGATACCACAGACCGCATAGTACTAGTCGTATTAATGCTTTTGTTAATTCTCTGTGATTTTCTAGCTTACTTGCAAGTCAAAAAATATTTTAAAAGATAGAAAATATAGTAACCATTTGTGACATTATTCAATTTACGTTGCATAAAGTGCATAAAAACGCTATAATAAGAAAGTGATTAATGAAAAATGTGAAAATTAGAGTAGGATTTCTATGGCTTGACGGATATTCTTCTATCGTATAGACAAAACTTGCAAGGTCTGGGTCTTCAAAATATGTCATGAAAGGAGGATTACTATTGGAACAATCTGTTTTTTCTAGAAAATACATAATATTTATCCTACAAGTTATCTTGGCTGTCTGTATTCAATGTGTGATAACATTTTTCTGGCATCAAGAAAGAACATTTTTATTTTATACCTTGTCACTTTATGTTTCTTTATCGTTCTCTGATGATCTTAGTCAGCTGATTTTTAGAAATGAGAAGTGATGTATTTGTTTTAAGCAGCATGGAAAGTGACAGATTCGTGTCTTTAGCCATGCTAGATTCAGAATAATAGCCAATCATTCTTTAGATAACGCCCTAGTAGTTTATGTAAATGACTCAAGTAGAAAAGGAATTACCATGGTGATATTACAAAAAATTAGTTCTGCTGTGTTACGTTCGTTACGTGTCGTATCAGCAATCCTAGGAGTAGTCATTGGGAATATAGATTTAAATGCTCTATCTATTCAGCATCCAATCTGGATTTGGCTACCATTTAGGACATATAGCCACTTTTTGGGACGCTAGCTCTGATAGAAAGACTTGAATGCTATACTAAAGATGTGATTGAAAAATTAGTTGAAAGAAATAAGGAGGTTTTCTTAATGACAGGACTTAAATGGTTTGCAGGAGGCAAAGAGAGACGAGAACAAGCAGTAGCTATCATCGATGAAGTAATTGAAACTATTGGAGATAAGCCAGATTATGCTGATTTGAAGCAGGTCCTGCACTCCTACCGAACGGAACTTGCAGACTCTCGTTCAGCCACTCCCTATATCTTAAGCAGGATGTCACTGGAAATATCCGAAGTGGTCAGAAAAGACCAGCTAACCTTGTCTCCCTTTATCGAGGAGCGAATGGCAGAGTTGCGAAAATTGCTAGCGATTCGTTATGGCTATTGATGTCATTAGGGAGGATTTCTCGGTTTTAAGGTTGAGTTGTCCATTGAGAATTTGTGTTATTCCACTGTCTTGGCTATATCATTTGTTTAAATGATATTAAAATAAATCGTAACAATTGAAGCCTAAATCTTGCTTATTTACACACAAAAAAAGTTCCCATAGGAGTCATCATCCTATGGGAATTTTGTGATAAAGACTAATAAGGCAATGTCATCTGACTTTGGCTTAGGTCCACAGTTAATTCGTAGTCACTATTGTCACGAATGGTGTGTTCAAAGTCTGTGGTATAGAGAACGAGTCGGAGTTTGTCGCCCTTGTTGAGTTTGTAGATGGTTGGTTGTAAGTCCAAACCGATAGTCATCCATTCATTTGGCGTAACATCTTCAATGGTAAGAAGGTCTTTACGATTTTGCAGGTTAAGGTGTCCTTTGGTAATGACACGGTATTTGGCCTGCTTGAATGGCAGTTCACGTAAGGCTTCTTCCTTGAAGAGACGTCCGTTATCTAAACTCATGCGTTTTAATTCAGGTATTGGAGCTAGGTATTTTTTATCTCCCATTTCCAGAACCTGGGCCGAGATAAGACTACGGTTTGTGCTAGACTTAACCTTGAGCTCTAGGTGGACACGGCCATTAATCTGGATGTCTTGGTCCAGTTCAAAGTCCAAGGTAATGGCGTTGGCTTTGTCTGCAAAGAGGTCATCCTTGAAGCTTTGGTAAGCTTTACCGTATTTGGCAAAGGTTTCCTCTTCATAATGGTTAGCGATACTAGCTTCAGTCTCACCAAGCTGAATGTTTTTACCATTGTCGTGTCCAAAGTTATCGAGAACTTCCCAGGTCTGTTCAGACTGGTTGTTTTGCCAGATAACAGTAGGTAGTGTGTAGCCATTCTCCAAACCAAGGAGTTTCTGACAAATCAAGGCGTTCATGCTTTCTCGGAAGTCAATAGACTGCCAAGCATTCATGTAAACGTGTGCACCATTGTGGAAGAAGAGGTGTTTTTCAAGAGAGTCTGGAAGAGCATTGAACATTTGATAGACGTTAATCGGTTTGACATTCCAATCCTGGCTACCGTGTGTAAAGACTACAGTAGCTTTGACACGGTCTGCGAATTGCACATAGTTGCGGTCATGCCAGAACTGGCTATAGTCTCCGTGCGTACGATCAATGGCTTTGCTTAGCTCTTTGAGGTAGGTCTCATAGTCCTTTTGGTGGCGTAGGTATTCTCCAGCTAATAGGGCACGAGAATAGGTAAATTCAGTCAAGGTATCGAGATCTTCACCAGGGTAGCCTCCAGGACTAACGAGGAGTCCATTTTCACGATAGTAGTCGTACCAAGAAGAAATACCTGCTTCAGCGATTACCATCTCCAAACCGTCGACGCCAGTTGTGGCTAGGGCGTTGGACATGGTACCCAAGTATGATAGTCCAGTAGTAGTCACCTTACCAGAAGCCCAATCAGCAGTGATTGTATGCTGTCTGCTACGGCTAGTAAAGGCGCGTGCACGACCATTGAGCCAGTCGATGACAGCTTTATAGGCCAGAACCTGTTGATAGTCTCCAGAGGTCATGAAACCTTCTGAGTTGAAGGTACCAACACCGGATACATAGATAGAGGCCACACCACGAGCTAACATGTAATCGTTAAGTGTGTAGGTATCTGTGTGAGCAAAACGCTCCTGAGCCTTTGTGACAGGATTGATAGGCGTAAGGTCTGCCTCTGGTACCTTGATTTCAGGTTGTCTAAGAGAGATTTCACCTGCTGGTTTGACGAGCAAGTCTCCCTCCATCTTGTGGGTGAGCTTATCTGAAGCAGGCTCATTAGTCCCTTGTTGATAAGGACTTGCGGTCATCATGGCTGGAACTGGGAAGTCCACATTAGGACGTAAGATAGTCACCTTGACCAAGTCTAACTGCCCGTCTTTATCAGTATCTACAGGTGTTTCGACATAAACCACTTCACGGTGAAGCTGATTAGTGTCAAATGTCGCTAAGCTCTTACCATTAAAGAAGACGTAGTCATTACTTACAGGGATTAAATCCTGAGCTACTAACTGATCAATTAAGGTATTGCCAGACTGTGTGCGTGTCGCCAACAATCGATGAAGGTTGTTAAGACTGCCATCAAAAGTGATTGGAAAGGCCATTTTCTCTAGGAAAGCAGCACTGTCTGTAAAGTCCACATTAGGGACAAATCCTAGCAGTTGAAGGGCTACCAAACCAAAGACTTCAGCAGTCAAAGGACGGTCTGATTGGAAAAAGGTCAGGAGGTCAGTCTCTGTATCGGCAATCCAATTTTTCAAAGCTAAGTCGGTGTCTTCAAAGAAGAGGAAGGACTTGCGAACAAAGGCCTCAAAATTGGCTTTGGCACTAGCATCTAGAGAGACTTCAAATCCTAAAGAACGAAGTTCCTGACAAGCTATTTCAGGACTAACTGGGATGTAACTAAACTGATTAAATTTCATATTCAAAAACCTCAAAAATAATACGTAAACATTTCAGAAATATCTTTACATCAGACATTATACTTGATAAAATGATAGATGTCTAAATTATTGTAAAATCGAAAGGAAATAAAGAGACAAATGAATGATTTTCTAAAAGAAGCGTTCACCAGTGAATGGGTTTTGAAATACCTCACTGAGTTTATCGCGACTGCTTTTCTTGTAGCACTTGGTAATGGTGCTGTTGCCAACGTTGAGCTTAAGGGAACAAAAGGTAACAAATCTGGTTGGATTGTAATCGCCTTTGGTTATGGTTTTGGTGTTATGATGCCAGCCCTTATGTTTGGTGATGTTTCTGGTAACCACATCAACCCTGCCTTCACACTTGGACTTGCTGCATCTGGCTTGTTCTCATGGGTAGGTGTTCCTGGATACCTTATTGCACAACTTCTTGGTGCCTTTGTAGGTCAAGCTATCGTGGTTTGGGTTCACCAACCTTACTATGTACAAACTGAGAACCCTAACAATATTCTTGGTACCTTCTCAACGATCTCAGCAGTTGACGATCATGATGATACTCCAGAAAATCGTAATCGTGCATGGGCTAACGGTTTTGCCAATGAGTTTGCGGGTTCATTCCTTCTCTTCTTTGGTGCCCTTGCCTTGACTAACAACTACTTTGGTCACAAATTGGTCTCACAAGCAGTCCAATATGGGTATGATAAAGAAGCTGTAACAGGCCAAATGGCGAATGGATCTCTTGCTGTAGCTCACATCGGTGTTGGTTTCTTGGTTTGTGCCTTGGTTCTATCATTTGGTGGACCTACAGGACCAGCCCTTAACCCAGCCCGTGATTTGATGCCACGTCTTCTTCACCACATCTTGCCAACATCAGTTCTTGGTGAGCACAAAGGTGATTCTAAATGGTGGTATGCTTGGGTTCCAGTTGTAGCTCCAATCCTTGCAGGAATTTTGGCTGTATACTTGTTCAAAGCCCTCTACCTTTAATCAATACAAAAAATCTGAGGTTCAAGCTTCAGATTTTTTTTACGCTAAAAATTTTGAAAGTAGCAAAAAAACTGAGAAAGTTTTCTCAGTTACACAGGAGTAGTTATGACTAGGATTGTAGCACCTAAGGTGAAAAGATTCCATAGGACATGAAGTGAGATAGCCGCTGATAGATTTTCTCTTTTTTGGTAAATCATAGAGAGAGCCAAGCCCATTCCAATATAAAGGAGGAGGTGGGCAAGGTTGGTAGGCATATGGAATAGGCAAAAGAGACCGGTACTCACTAAAACAGCAACTGTCGAATAAGGAGCCAGCCAAGAGAAAATCCACTTGCGAAAGAGTAGCTCTTGTAAGAAGGCTGTGGTCATCATGCCAATGGCTACTGGTAGGATAGGCGTTGTCGTAAGAGTTCTTTGAAGTTCTACATGGTAGTTGGTGTGAGTCAGTAGCATAAGATTGCTCCCAATAACCCCCATCAGAAAAATAAGCACAAAGCCCCAGATAATAGCTTTAGTATCCTTTCGGTCTAGTCTAAAGTGAGTAAGCAAACCTTCATTTTTAGCCCAAAGATAGGTAATATAAAAAATAATGAGATTGACAGCGATAATTCCCCAGCTTTCAAGGCTAGTGAAGGTCAACCCAGTCTGATTGTTATAGGACGTTGTCATACCTAAAGCCAGGTTTGGGATAGCTATCATCAGCAGTAAAAAGAATCCCTGATAGGTATGTCTAAACGCCAAATGATTGACGAGAGTTTTCATAGTCTCTATTATACTCTAAAATGAGGAAATAGCTAGTCCTAAGGTAAATATAATATAATGATTTTCATAATTTATGTGAAAGAATGTGAAAAAATTACAATCCTGTTTTTTCTTAGGAAAATCCTTGTCACACAGGCTCTTTTCGGATAAAATAGAAAAGAATGGAGGTTGTCATGACGCAATCAGGGAATTTTAAGTTTCACACACCAATCTTTCGTGTGAATAACAGACAAGAAAATATTGATTTTTACCAAAATACATTAGGATTTAAGCTTTTGACTGAGGAAAATGCCCTTGCGGTCTTCACAGATTGGACAGACCGTAACTCACTTTTTGTGATTGAGGAGTCACCAGCTTACCGTTGTCGTGCAGTTGAAGGTCCTAAGAAAATTAATAAAGTGGTTATCAAGGTTTCAGATCCACTTGAGATTGAGTACCTTTTGGCGCGTGATGATCACCAAGCCAAGGCTATTTTCCAAGGGGAAAAAGGGTATGCTTTTGAAACAATCTCACCTGAGAATGGTCTTATTTTGATGCATGCCGAAGATGACTTGTCTACTCTTAAGACAGTTGAATACGCAGATGTTGAAGAAAAAGAAGATTTCAAAGGAGTGTCAGACTTTACGGTCGAGTCTTTGACCTTGAACGTTGTTGATACAGCTCAAGCAGCTTTCTTTTACGACAATCTTTTTGGCGAAGAATTGCCTTTGTCTATCCACTTTGAGAAAGCAGAAGGTCCTGACCTCCAAGTGAGTCCAGACCAGACTTGGGATTTGGAAATTCTAGAATTTAAGGTAGCTGAAGACTACGACTTGGTTGCCTTGCATGAGAAACTTGAAAAGGAACAGTTCTCAAGTTATCTAGATACTAAAGAAAGCCTACTTGCACTGACTGATATGAGTAATATTGAGGTTTGGCTAACAAAATAATGACTAATTTTAAACAAACATTGTCAACAATTACAGACTACATCAAGGCTGACATCTTCCCGGGTGCCAGCCTTGCACTTTATGACGGACAAGATTGGCAGGAGCATTATCTAGGAACTCAGGATGGAAATATTCCGGTAGTTCCAGGAGTGACCTATGATCTAGCTAGTGTTTCCAAGGTGGTGGGAGTTGGGACTCTTTGTATCTTCTACTTACAGTCAGGAAAATTGGATTTGGATGAGAAGTTGTCCACCTATTACCCTGAAGTGGTAGACAAGACGCTAACCCTTCGTCAGCTTCTTTCTCACAGTAGCGGCATTGATCCTTTTATTCCAAACCGTGATGAGTTAGACCAAGCTGGCTTGATTGCTGCTATAAATGCCATCAAAGTTAAGTCTGATAAACATTTCTTGTATACCGATATTAACTTTATTCTCCTGGGATTGATGCTTGAGAAATTATCTGGACAAAGACTGGACAGGCTCTTTGACAGCGAAATTTTTCAACCTTTTGGTATGTCTGAAACACAGTTTGGTCCAGTTGAGGTTGCTGTTCCAACTATTGAGGGAATTCCGGGAGGAACTGTTCACGATCCCAAGGCTCGAGTGCTCAAAGAGCATACAGGTTCAGCAGGTCTCTTTTCAACCCTAAAGGACTTGGAAATCTTTATTGACCATTATTTGAGGAATGATTTTGCTAAAAATCTGACGCAGAATATCAGCCAATCCAATAAGGAACGTAGTGTCGCTTGGGACCTCCAAGGCGATTGGATTCTTCATACTGGTTATACAGGTACCTTTGTGCTTATCAATATCCCAGCTCAACGTGCAGCTATTTTCCTCAGTAATCGTACTTACTACAAGGATGAGAGAGCTCAATGGATAAAAGACAGAGATGTTTTAATTGAGATAATGAAGAAGGAGCTGATTCGTGAAACGGTCGAGTAGACATTCTAAGGAAAGCAAACTTGTCCCTTGGTTTTTGAGTCTCCTCTTTTGTGTGCTTAACGGGAGTAGTCTCTTTGTCTGTGGTATGTTTTTTGGGTTGATGGTCGACTTGTTGGCATTTGATAAAGATTCCTTCTATTTAGGTGTTCTTGTATTTTCTTGTATAGTAGTCCCTATAATCGCTTCTTCTTATATCTTGATAAGAGAGATACTATACAAATTGATTCATTGCCTTGGTTATCGTGCCCAACCTGATTTGAAAGTCATTCGTATGAGGAGAGGATTTGATATTCACTTTCCTGTATTTGAAAAGTACAGTCAGGACTATAAGTTACTCTACAAGAAGCGTTCCAAGAAGCTTCAAATAGGGTATTTGCTTATATGTTTAGGATACTTTAGTGGACTTAGCCTTATAATGATTACCTTTACAGTTCTATTGAGAGGACTGTTTGAGCTCCTAGAACTAGAATCAAAACTGTCATCTTCTGAATATAAACAATTTCTTGGTTTTTTGGTCTGCATGGGAGTGTTTGTCCTTCTTTTTAAAGGGCAGAAATACTGGAAAAAGATCGTAGAGACATTAAAGAAAAGAGAATATGTATCAGTTCTTGCTGTCGAGCATGGCTATCCTATATTTGCGACAAAAGAAGAAGCTTAAGCAGTTGACCTACTGCTTAAGCTTTTTTACTTAGTAATGATTTTTCAACAGTAATATGTTGGATACCAGCCTCTTCAAAGATTTTACCGACTTCCTGATAGCCATTATTGAGGTAGAACTTAAGTGCCCCGAGTTGAGCATGGAGAGAAATAGTCTGGAAGCCTTGCTCTTGTGCAAAATCTTCAGCTTCTTTCAAGAGAATGCTTCCCAGACCTTGACCTTGGTAGGTATCGAGCACCGCCATACGTTGGAGGGTAAGCTGAGTCAAATCTTTATTAGGCAGTAGGCGTACGGTTGCTGCAGCCTTGTCTTTATCATCGTATAAAACAAAGTGAATACAGTAGGCTTCATTTGCGTCAATCTCGATAGAGTGAGGAACTCCTTGGCCTTTAACGAAAACGGTGTTTCGAATAGCCACAGCATCTAGATAAGTCTCTGAAAGTGTATCTCTTGTATGTTTGATAATCATAGAACCAGTGTAACAAAGATTCTAGTATATCGTCAATGAAAAAAAGCTTGATGAGAGGAGTAGTCATCAAGCTTTTGATAGGTTTTATTCTTTTATCTTTCGACCGTTTGTATCTTGGATAGGACGGTTATTTTCAAATCCAAGGGTTTGAGTGAATTTCTCCACTTGTTCCTTGCTGACAGTTTCTTGATTCTTGAAGACAATCCAGTTAACACCTTCAGTGCATGGCGGTGTTGTCAGGGACCCCTCAAAGTTGTAGTAGTCCTTGTCTTCAGGATAGAAATCATCAAGTGAGATGGCCTGAGAAAGCTCAGTTTCAGTATTGGCCGCCTGAGGCATTTTGTCCCAGATTTGTTTTAAGGCTTGATTTTCATCGCCATAATTATAGAGAACTGAGATAACTGTGATTTTCCCATTATCTGTCTTATATACGAAGTGCCCCTCTAGAGGATAAGTCTGACCATCAAGTTCATTCTCAGCTGGTGCGTGAAAATGGAACTGTTGCAACTTGTAAACTTCGTTACCAATCGTTAGGGTATTCTTTGGATTTTTAAAGCTGACTTCAATAGTATGCCCGTTATTTTCAACTTGAGCTTCTGATTCTTGATTATTAAGGATTAGTTCAGGAAGATCAACGTCCTCAGCTCCGGTGATATTGATCGGAGATTGTTCTTTACCATTTTTGCTGAGTTCATAATCTTTCGAAAGGTCACCCCAATGGTCTGGACCAGTAGAGCCAGTATAACCCCATTGAACGTCCTTGGACTTTGAGTTTTTGGTTTTTGTCTCGGATTGGCAGGCTACGAGTAGGACTGTACTTGCTACGAGAGCTACTAATCCAATTAGCTTAAAACTTTTCTTATTCATCTTTCTTCCTTGTACTCTTTTATTTTATTGTCATACTAGTTGACCTGTTATTTGTAAACTAGCAGTTAGACAGTGATAGAGTGTCATTTCTCTGAGGTGCTTCTGAGAGTGAAGTGTTTGGAGAAACCAAACGGAAACGCTTTTATTTTATAGCTAATCTGAGAAAAAGTCAAATGTAAATTATAGTAGATTTAGAAAAATGTAATGAAAACAAGTGTTTAAAAAAAGAAAAGAACTCGCAATTGCGAGCTCTTTATTCATTTTTATCCCAAAGCGTCGTCCATTGAAAGAACTTCGTGGAAGACACGTTGTGTCAATTCAGTTTTTTGTTCTGGAGTGAGGTATTTAGTGTTTACACAGTATCCAGAGATACGTACGATAACATCTTCACCGCTCATAATCTTTTCGTAAACGTCTGACAAGTCCATAACGTTCAAGTTAACGTGTTGTCCACCGTTTTCGAAGTATCCGTCAAGGATAGTTACGAGGTTGTCAACTTGTTCGTCGTGAGTCTTACCAAGAGCACGAGGTGATACTTGAGTTGTCAATGAGATACCATCAGCTGCGTAACCGAAGTCAAGGCTTGCAAGTGAGTTCAAGTTTTGCAACCATCCACCTTTAGCTTTGTTAGATGGGTTAGCACCTGGTGAGAAGAATTCCAATTTAGACAAGTTCACTGAACCATCTTCGTTGAGGTATACCCCTTTGTGAACTGGAGAGTTACCAGTTTGTTTAGAGTAAGCAACGTTAGAAGTGATTGTAAGAAGTGAAACTGTAGCTTCTGCATCTTTGTAGAGTTTGTGGCTACGAAGACGAGTAGTGTAAGCTTCGATCAACCATTCTGCCAATTCGTTTGAACGTGGGTCATCTTCACCCCAACGTGGGTATTCACCGATTGTTTCGTAGTCGTAGATGTAGCCATCTTCGTCACGGATTGGTTTAACTGTAGCGTATTTGATTGCTGACAATGTATCGACAGTATTTGCGAAACCACAGATACCGAATCCCATGTTAGCACGTTGTTTAGTTGGCAAGAAGGCCATTTGAACAGCTTCGTAGTTGTACTTATCAGTCATGTAGTGGATGATGTTAAGAGCATCTACGTAAGTGTCAGTCAACCAGTCAAGAGATTTTTCGAAGTTAGCTTTAACAGTGTCAAAGTCAAGAACTTCGTCACGAACTGGTTCGATGTCAAATACTTTATAGTCTTTATGAACATCGTCGTAACCACCGTTCAAACCAGTAAGAAGGGCTTTAAGCACGTTAACACGAGCACCGAAGTATTGGATGTTGTGACGTTGTTCTTCGTTTTCTGGGTCAAGTGGTGATACACAACATGAGATACAGCTCATTTCACCGTATCCGTCTTTAGCCATAGTAGTCACACCTTCGTATTGGATAGAAGAGTGTTTGTGGCTCATGTGCATACAGTAGCGACGGAATGAGTAAGGCAATTTGTCAGTCCAAAGAACTGTCAAGTTTGGTTCTGGAGAGTTACCGATATTGTCAAGAGTGTTCAAGAAACGGTAGTCCATCTTAGTAACACGGTGACGTCCGTCAGCACCCATACCAGCCATAGAAGTTGTGATGAATGTTGGGTCACCTGAGTACAATTGGTCGTAAGCTTTTGTACGAGCAAACTTAACTGTACGAAGTTTCATAACGAAATCATCAACGAATTCTTGGATTTCTGATTCAGTGTAAGTACCACGAGCAAGGTCACGTTCTGCATAGATATCAAGAACGATTGGCACACGTCCAAGAGATGTAGCGGCACCGTTGATCACACGACATACTGCCATGAAGGCGATGTTTGTCCATTGGATAGCTTCTTTAGTATCGAAGGCTGGGCGACGAACATCTACACCGTAAAGGTCACCAAGGCGAACAACGTCTTGAAGTGCTTGGTATTGAAGGTTAACTTCTTCACGAAGACGGATAGTTTCTTCGTCGATTTCTTTGATAGCATTCCAGTCGTTAACTTTTTCTTGCATCAAGTAGTCAGCACCGTAAAGGGCAAGACGAGCATAAACCCCGATGATACGTCCACGTGAGTAAGCATCTGGAAGACCAGTAACTGTGTGAGCGTGACGTGCACGACGGATGTTTGAAGTGTAAGCACGGAAGATACCATCGTTAACTGTAGTTACGTATTTTGTGAAAATTTCGTGTACAGCTGGATCTGGTTCATAACCGTGTTCTTTCAAAGCAGTTTCCGCCATACGGATACCACCTTTAGGCATGAAGTTCAATTTGAAGAGCTCATCATTTTGGATACCATAGATAAGTTCATCTT
The DNA here is from genome assembly GCF_041431705.1 of Streptococcus sp. 27098_8_74. Classification (NCBI taxonomy): domain Bacteria; kingdom Bacillati; phylum Bacillota; class Bacilli; order Lactobacillales; family Streptococcaceae; genus Streptococcus; species Streptococcus sp. 27098_8_74. The sequence goes on along the minus strand of NZ_JAPVYF010000028.1, from coordinate 11,492 downwards.
CTTTTGAAATGTATCCTGCGTCAATGTCAGCGATTGAAGTTGGACGAGTATCCATTGGGAAGCGTCCTTCAGCTTCATAGCCTGCTTTAGTTTCATCTACGATTTTTTTAATTTTTAGAGAGCGTTCAGTTGGTCCTGCAAGGAAGCTTTCGTCACCATCATAAGGTGTGTAGTTTGCTTGAACGAAACGTGAAACGCTAGCTTTTTCTTTCCAGTCAGTTCCTTTAAAGCCTTCCCACGCTTTTTCAAAAACATCTGTGTTAGTTTTAACCGTTGCCATAGTTTGGATCTCCTATAATTCTAGTAACAAAATCATCTGTTACATTCTCTAGAAGTATTCTATCACACAGTAACCGCTTACACAACTTTAAAACTGTGTTTTTAGAGACATTCTTTTATAATACAGTTTTGAAAACGACAAATCTGTATTATAAATTTCTGTTTTTTGGTAGATTTTGGTATCATAAGGGGAGAATGCTTTGTAGTCCCAAAGTTTTATGTGAAAAGCTTTACAATGAGATAAATCTGAGAAAGGAGGCAGGGAGCCATGTTAGAGTTTCCTCTAATAAATGATATCAGTCGGAAAATCATCCATATTGACATGGACGCCTTTTTTGCTCAGGTCGAGATGAGGGATGACCCCAGTCTAAAAGACAAACCGGTTATTATCGGTCACGACCCTAGAAAAACAGGGGGACGTGGGGTGGTATCAACCTGTAATTACGAGGCTAGAAAATATGGTGTCCATTCAGCCATGTCTTCTAAGGAAGCCTATGAACGTTGTCCTAATGCTGTCTTTATCTCAGGAAATTATAGTCATTACCGAGAGGTAGGGATGCAGATTCGTGAGATTTTTAAACGCTATACCGACTTGGTAGAGCCTATGTCTATCGACGAAGCCTATCTTGATGTGACGATAAATAAACTTGGTATCAAATCGGCGGTTAAGATAGCCAAACTTATCCAGTATGATATTTGGCAGGAACTTCACCTGACTTGTTCAGCAGGCGTTTCCTACAATAAATTTATCGCCAAACTAGCCTCTGATTTTCAAAAGCCTGCTGGTTTGACGGTGGTGCTTCCAGAGAAGGCTCAGGAATTTTTGGAAAAGCTCCCTATTGAAAAGTTTCATGGGGTAGGTAAAAAGTCAGTTGAACGTCTTCACGACATGGAAATATACACCGGTGCCGATCTTCTGAAGATTCCTGAGATGACGCTGATTGATCGTTTTGGACGTTTTGGATTTGATCTCTTTCGAAAGGCTAGAGGGATTTCCAACAGTCCTGTTAGGCCCAATCGTGTCCGTAAATCTATCGGAAGTGAGCGAACCTATGGCAAGCTTCTTTATAATGAAGATGATATCAAGGCTGAGTTGACTAAGAATGCTAGGCGGGTAGCCGAAAGTGCTCAGAAAAATAAAAAAGTCGGTCGAATTATTGTCATCAAGGTCCGTTATTCGGATTTTTCGACTTTAACCAAGCGTATGACCTTGGACAAATCGACCCAGGATTTCGACACCATCGAAAGGATTGCCCACACCATTTTTGACCAACTGGAGGAAAATAGCAGTGGTGTTCGCCTGCTTGGTGTGACGCTGACGGGTCTGGAAAATCAAGAAGGCAGACAATTGGACCTAGATGATTTGGAGTCATTATAATAGTAGAGTTTTGATTTTTTCTTTTGGAAAGTGACCTTGAAGAATCATCAGACCTATGCTATCTTAAATAGTAACTAAAAGAAATGAGGGAATAATCTTAATGAAAAAAGTTCTTACCTATTTAGGACTGATTCTGGCAGCTTGCTTGGTTCTCGTAGCTTGTGCTTCCAATAAGCCAGCTGAGAAGAAAAAAGCGACACCAACTCCGACAGAACGTGCCAAGGCTGATGCGACAGTTTTAATTGATACTATGCTTGGAAAATCTAGTAACGGTTTTTCAAAACTCTACGGTGAAAATTACGAAACCTGGACTGAAACGAAAGTCTTTGAAAAACAAGTTGCAGATACTATCGAGGAAAAGGGGTATACACCGGAAGACAAGTATACGTTTAAATACATTGAAGGCTATGATGCCAAGACTCCAACCCAAGTGCTTTCTAAGTTCCTCAAGGTCCGTCGTAATATGATTGGTAAGATTCAGGACTATAAGCTGAAAGATGTCAAAGTTAAAGGAAATGAAGCGACAGTTACCTTTACTTCACGTTCTGTTAGTGCCTATGGTGCTGCAGCTGCTGTTCGTACTCTCCTTATGAGTCTCTATGACAACGACATTGACAAGTTGAAACAGTGGAATCAAGCTGATAACAACGATGTAGAAAAAGGTAAAGCCAAAGATCTCACAACGAAATTCCTTTATGGTGAAAACTTTAACGGCGATTTGACACAATTTAAGGATATTGATAAAGAAATGGCCTATACACCTTTGACAGGTGCTGATGATCTAGAAAAGACCTTCAAGCTAACCAAAGATGATGGAGGCAACTGGACTATTTCTATAGAAGATTATAAAGAGCTTGCCGAAGCTTTGGTCGATCATGATGAATCAGGAAGCAGAGCTGTTTACGCTGAACGCATCCATAAGAATTTATCAGATTATCAACCTGAAGACAGTAGCGATTCAAGCAGTAAGTCATCAAGTAAGGAAAAATAGAGTTTTATTGCATTTGATGTTAAACATGTACAGAAAGCTTTTTTGGGCGAGAAGAGTTGTCACACCAGTGGCAGCTCTTTTCTTATTGTTCGTTGTATCGATTCCCCTATAACCTTTATCTATCACCTCTTAGGATTTTATTATTAGACGAGTTTGTAGGAAGATGATAAACTGTTATCACTAACTATTAATGAAAGTATCGAGGATTATAGATATGAAAAAATGGCTTACAGGTTTAGGGATTCTTGGCTTGTCGGTTTTGACTTTGGCTGCTTGTGGGAACAAGAGTGACAGTAAGGCATCTGGTGAAAAGCAGACGATTACTGTTGCGACAGACTCTGATACGGCGCCTTTCACTTTCAAAAAAGGCGACGACTTCAAGGGTTATGATATTGATTTGGTCAAGGCTATTTTCAAGGATTCGGACAAGTATGAGGTCAAGTTTGTGACGACACCTTTTGATTCCATCTTGACAGGGGTGGATTCTGGACGTTATCAGATTGCGGCTAACGACTTCAACTACAATGAAGAACGTGCTCAGAAATATGGTTTCTCAGATCCGATTTCACGTTCTAACTATGCCATCACTAGTGCTGAGGGTACCAAGTTTACCAGCCTAGATGATTTGTCTGGTAAGACGACAGAGGTGCTTCCTGGCTCTAATTATGCTCAGTTGCTTGAAAATTGGAACCATGCCAATGCGGACAAGACACCAATTACTATCAACTATGCTTCTAGCTCAACGGGTCTTTCAACACGTATTCAACACATTCAAGAAGGAAAAATTGATTTTATCCTTTACGATGCCATTTCGTCTGAGTACATTGTCAAAGATCAAGGCTATAAGCTAGCTGTAAACAAGATTAAAGACGATATTGGTATGAAGACTGATGGTCTTGAATATCTTCTATTCTCAAATGATAAGCAAGGTAAGGAACTCAAGGCCTTTGTTAATAAGCGTATCAAAGAGCTTAAGAAGGATGGAACCCTTGCCAAACTCAGCAAGGAATACTTCGGTGGCGATTACGTCAGTGATTTGAAATAAGACTGTTAAAAGTTGAGACTGCTGTCTCAGCTTTGAATTGAACACAAAGCTTTCTTTTGAGGCTTTCCTGAGGTGATGACGGACGTCAGCGACCTTCGTCGAAGCTCCATGACTAAGTTTTGAGCCTAAGGTCTCAAAACTTCCGAACACCTGAAACTTTAAAGTTTCAGGTGTTTTTCTCACGTCGGAAAGCCTCGGTTTATGCTCACTTTGTTCGTGAAATAAGGAATTAGTTCAAATCTTCTTAGTCTTAATAAGGTATTGCTATCAGTGATACGATTTTCTTATCACTATGATAAGAAAAGACTATTTCACAGACTTTCTGAGTCGTGCTAAAATGAATACTATAGAATTTATGATAAGATAATTGGACGGTTAGCACTAGGCTAACCTACTTTTTTAGAAAGAAAGGGCGACATTGTGAAAAAGAGTATAGAAGCATTTAATCGGTCACCTTGGTATCTCCAAGTTATCATGGGTTTGGTTGGTTTGGCAGTAGCAGTTACTTTAGCCATTCCCTTGTCTTGGCTAGTAGAAATTCTTTGGGGTTATATTTTGCAACTGGTTACGATTGTCTTCAAGTGGATTTCATCTTGGATGCCAGCTGGTAAACTCTTCTCATGGAAGGCAGTCTTCGATGCTGTTCCTAAGATTGTGGAACGCTTGCCTTTAACTTTGGGCTTGACCATTGCAGGTGCTTTCTTCGGTTTGATTTTGGCCCTTGTCTTTGCGGTCGTTAAGATCAATCGAGTACGTATCCTTTATCCGATTCAAGCAGTTTTTGTAAGCTTCTTACGTGGGACACCAATCCTTGTACAACTCATGTTGACTTACTATGGTATTCCACTCTTCCTTCGTTACTTGAATGGTGAGTTCGGCTTAGATTGGAACATTAATGAGATTCCACCAGCTATCTTCGCTATTACAGCCTTTGCCTTTAATGAAGCAGCTTACATGAGTGAGACCATCCGTGCAGCGATTCAGGCCGTTGACGCTGGGGAAATCGAAGCTGCCCGTTCTCTTGGGATGACATCAGCACAAGTTTACCGTCGTGTCATCATTCCAAATGCGGCGGTTATTGCGACACCAAGTTTGATTAACAGTCTGATTGGTTTGACTAAGGGAACATCACTTGCCTTTAGTGCAGGTATCGTCGAAATGTATGCACAGGCTCAAATCTTGGGTGGTGCTGACTACCGTTACTTTGAACGTTATATCTCAGTTGCCCTTGTATACTGGGCAATCTCAATCTTGATTGAGTACATTGGTCGTTCGGTTGAAAATCATATGGCCATTAAGGCTCCTGAAGCGACTGACATTTCTGGCATTGGAGGTGACCGCTAATGATTAGTATCAAAAATTTGACCAAAGAATTTTCAGGACAAAAGGTTCTCGATGGCATTGATATTGACATTGAAAAGGGTGAAGTTGTAGCTCTTGTTGGTGCCTCTGGTGCAGGTAAGTCAACAATCCTTCGTAGCTTAAACTATTTGGAACAACCTGATTCTGGTACCATTACCATTGATGATTTCAAGGTAGATTTCGAAACAATTACTAAAGAGCAAATCCTTACGCTTCGTCGTAAGTTGTCCATGGTGTTCCAACAGTTCAACCTCTTTGAACGTCGTACAGCCTTGGATAATGTTAAGGAAGGTCTTAAGATTGTTAAGAAACTTTCTGACGACGAAGCTACCAAGATTGCTAAAGAAGAGCTCGCTAAGGTTGGGCTTTCTAATCGTGAAAATCACTACCCACGTCACTTGTCGGGTGGTCAAAAGCAACGTGTGGCCTTGGCTCGTGCCCTTGCAATGAAGCCTGATGTGCTCTTGCTTGACGAACCGACATCTGCCCTTGACCCTGAGTTGGTCGGTGAGGTTGAAAAATCAATCGCTGATGCGGCTAAGTCAGGTCAAACCATGATTTTGGTCAGTCACGACATGAACTTTGTTTATCAAGTAGCTGACAAGGTGCTCTTTCTTGAAAAAGGTCATATCCTTGAACAAGGAACACCTGATGAAATCTTTAACCATCCAAAAGAAGAGCGAACAAAAGAATTTTTCGCTTCTTATTCAAAACAATATCTTTAAGATGGGATTTTTGTTACAATAGAAAAGGTAGTGGGATAGGACTACAGTTTAGTTCATAGTCAAAATCCCACAAGGATGATTAGGAACTTTTGAATGTTTCAAAGGCGACTATAGTCCAATCAGAGGCTGCATCGTGCAGTTATTACTAGTCGAATTTAGAGGTTGGAGAATGTTATCTCAGCCTTTTCTATTTCTCACTTTAGGATGATTTATGTTATTAAATATTTTTAAATTTTATCTCTTAGGCCTTGTGATTGCTTTCTTTGTGTGCTTGGTGATTGGTGCCATTTGGCTTGGATGGCGTGCGTTACGTCGTGCTGACAAGACAGTTAAGGAGCGACAAGGTGCCCTCTATGATGCTATTATGATGTCGATGGTTTCGATTCCAGTTTTGGCATTTGCTTTTATGGCGATTCTTATCGTGCTGAATGCATAATTCTAGCTTTGTTGGCACATTAGGTGTAAGATATCTCTACAAGAAAATCATATAAGGAGTTACTCATGTACGATACAATTGTTATTGGAGCTGGTCCTGCGGGGATGACTGCAGCACTTTATGCAGCTCGTGCCAACCTTAAAGTGGCAACTTTGGAGCAAGGTGCTCCTGGTGGACAGATGAATAACACGTCTGATATTGAAAATTACCCTGGTTTTGAAAGTATCTCTGGTCCAGAATTGTCAATGAAGATGTTTGAACCCTTGGAAAAATTGGGCGTTGAAAATCTTTATGGTATTGTGTCTGGTATCGAAGACAAGGGTGACTATAAAGTTGTTAAAACTGGTGATGAGGAGTATCAAACCAAGACAGTTATCATTGCGACTGGTGCCAAACACCGTCATATTGGTGTTGCTGGTGAAGAAGAGTACAACAGCCGTGGTGTATCTTACTGTGCGGTGTGTGATGGTGCCTTTTTCCGTAATCAAGACCTCTTGGTTGTTGGTGGTGGAGACTCTGCCGTTGAAGAAGGAATTTATTTGACACGCTTTGCCAATAGCGTGACCATTGTTCACCGTCGTGATGAATTGCGTGCCCAAAAGGTTCTTCAAGACCGTGCCTTTGCCAATGAAAAGGTCAAGTTTATCTGGGATTCAGTCGTTGAAGAAATCAAGGGTGATGATATCAAGGTTCGCAGTGTTGATATCAAGAATGTCAAAACTGGTGAGGTGACTAACCACGAATTTGGTGGTGTCTTTGTTTATGTGGGACTTGATCCAGTTTCAGATTACTTGACAGGTCTTGACATCACTGACCAAGATGGTTGGGTAATTACAGATGATAAGATGGCGACACGTATTCCTGGTATCTTTGCCATTGGGGATGTCCGCCAGAAAGACCTTCGTCAAATTACAACAGCCGTAGGGGATGGTGCCACAGCTGGTATCGAAGCCTACAACTACGTGACTGCACTTGGTGATAAGTAAAATAAATGGAAACTCGGGAGGTTCTCGAGTTTTTTGTGTGGTCTTGTAGGTATTTAGCATGACTAGATTTCTTTGTGGCAACATCTATGTGTAATTTTTTGTTATAATAAAAAAGTCTTACTAAAAATCAGTAAAAACGAGGTGACCAACTTGCGTGTTGTAGCAGGTGATTTTGGCGGGCGTCCGCTTAAAACGTTAGAAGGCAAAACGACTCGTCCAACAACGGACAAGGTCAAAGGTGCCATTTTCAATATGATTGGTCCTTTCTTTGATGGAGGGCGTGTTTTGGATCTTTTTTCTGGGAGCGGTAGCCTGGCTATTGAGGCTATCAGTCGTGGTATGTCGTCTGCTGTCCTCGTGGAAAAGGATCGTCGGGCACAGGCTATTATCCAGGAAAATATCAAGATGACCAAGAGTGAGAAGCAGTTTCAGCTTTTGAAGATGGATGCAACGCGTGCATTGACACAATTGACAGGTCAATTTGACTTGGTGCTTTTAGATCCGCCTTATGCCAAAGAGCAGATTGTGGCTAATATTACTCAGTTAGAGGAGCAAGGGCTCTTGGCTGAAGAAGTTATGTTGGTTTGCGAGACGGATAAGACTGTGGACTTGCCTGAAGAAATTTCAAACTTTGGGATTTGGAAGCAGAAAACCTATGGTATCAGTAAGGTGACCGTTTACGTGCGTTAGCCTTTGATAGGGAAGTTGTAGAAAGGAATGCTATGACAAAGATTGCTATGTTTACGGGGTCTTTTGATCCGATTACCAATGGGCATATGGATATTATTGCCAGAGCCAGCAAGCTCTTTGATGAGCTCTATATTGGACTATTTTATAATAAAAATAAGCAGGGCTTCTGGGACATTGAGACTCGCAAGCGTATCTTGGAAGAGGTTGTAGCAGATCTTCCCAATGTCAAGGTTATAACGGCTCACGATAGTCTGGCTGTAGATGTCGCCAGAGATCTTGGGGTGACTTATCTGGTTAGAGGCCTTCGTAATGCGACAGATTTTGACTATGAGGCTAATATGGATTATTTCAATAAGGGGCTGGCGCCTGAGCTTGAAACGGTTTATTTGATTGCTAGTCATGAGGTGACACCAGTGTCCTCGAGTCGTGTGCGTGAGTTGATTTATTTTGAGGGGGACATTAGTTCTTATGTTCCTCAAGTAGTTGTTAAGGAAGTGGAGGCCAAGCGTGGCAAACAAGAACGTATCTAAATCACTATTAGGGAAAATTTGGCGGATTAAGTGGTGGTTGCTAAGTATTTTTACGGTACTTTTCCTCCTCTTTTCCCTCTTTTTCCCGCTAAATAATTATTATGTTGAGCTTCCAGGTGGGGCTTTTGATACTAAGGAAGTCTTGACTGTAGATAAGAAAGCTGATGATTCAAAAGGATCCTACAATTTTGTGGCGGTGGCTCAAACCAAGGCAACTTTGGCCCTCATGCTCTATGCTCAGCTTAATGATTTTGCAAAGCTTCAAACGGCTGAAGAGGCGACTGGAAATTACTCTGATGAAGATTTCATGCGTATCAATCAATTCTACATGGAGACTTCCCAAAACCAGGCGATTTATCAGGGCTTGACTCTGGCTGGTAAGGAGGCTAGCTTGGAGTATATGGGTGTTTATGTGCTTCAGGTGGCTGATGATTCTAGTTTCAAGGGTGTCCTTAATATTGCGGATACGGTGACAGCTGTCAATGGCAAGACCTTTGATAATTCTACTGACTTGATTAAATACGTCCAAGGACTTAAGTTGGGTTCAAAAGTCAAGGTTACTTATATGACAGAGGACAAAGAAAAGACTGCCACTGGTAAGATCATTAAGATTGCTAATGGTAAAAATGGTATCGGTATTGGTTTGACGGATCATACTGAGGTCAAGAGTCCTGAAAACGTGAAGTTTAAACTTGATGGTGTTGGTGGACCAAGTGCGGGGCTTATGTTTACTTTGGCTATTTACGATCAGGTGTCTGGTCAAGACCTCAAGGCTGGCCGTAAAATTGCTGGAACAGGCACTATTGAAAAGGATGGGGCTGTCGGTGATATCGGTGGGGCCTACCTCAAGGTGAAATCAGCGGCTGATAGTGGCGCAGATATTTTCTTCGTGCCAAATAATCCAGTAACTAAGGAAATGAAAAAGGCTGATCCGGATGCCAAGACTAACTATCAAGAGGCCAAGGAAGCTGCCAAGAAACTGGGGACCAAGATGAAAATCGTTCCTGTTAAAACAGCTCAAGAAGCCATTGATTATTTGAAAAAGACTAAGTAAGAAGAGAGAGTAGGACAGGCAGAAATCCATGATTTTTGTCCTAGTCTTACTCTCTTTTTATGGTCAAAGTGTTATAATAGTCTTTATGAAAAAACGTTATAGAACAGTCAATGATTACTATCGTGAAATTTTTGGCGAAAAGATTTTCAAACTTCCTATAGATGCGGGCTTTGATTGTCCCAACCGTGATGGCACAGTGGCCCACGGTGGCTGTACCTTTTGTACGGTATCGGGATCTGGGGACGCTATTGTAGCTCCTGAGGCACCGATTCGTGAGCAGTTTTACCATGAGATTGACTTCATGCACCGCAAGTGGCCAGAAGTTCAGAAATATCTGGTTTATTTTCAAAACTTTACCAATACCCACGCGCCGCTTGAGGTTATCAAGGAACGCTACGAACAGGCTATCAATGAGCCTGGTGTTGTTGGCATCAACATCGGTACCCGCCCGGACTGTTTGCCAGACGATGTCATTGATTATCTGGCAGAACTCACAGAACGTATTCATGTGACCGTTGAACTTGGCTTGCAGACGACTTATGAAGAAACCTCGGAGCTCATTAACCGAGCACACAGCTATGATCTCTATGTGGAGACGGTTAAGCGTGTGCGTGAGCGTGCGCCAAAGGCTGAGATTGTATCGCATCTGATTAATGGGCTGCCAGGGGAAACCCACGAGATGATGGTGGAAAATGTTCGCCGTTGTGTGACGGACAATGACATTCAGGGAATTAAACTCCACCTCCTCCACTTGATGACCAATACGCGTATGCAAAGGGACTACCACGAGGGGCGTCTTAAATTGCTGAGTCAGGAAGAGTATGTGTCCATCATCTGTGACCAGTTGGAAATCATCCCTAAGGATATCGTCATTCATCGAATTACTGGTGATGCGCCGAGAGATATGTTGATAGGTCCTATGTGGAGTCTTAACAAATGGGAAGTCCTCAATGCCATTGACAAAGAGATGGAACGTCGCGACTCATGGCAAGGGTGCAAAGTAGCTAACGAGAAGGAGGAAAAAGCATGATTAAACGACCAATTCATCTGTCTCATGACTTTCTAGCTCAAGTGCTGGATGACGAGAGTGTTGCTGTCGATGCAACCATGGGAAACGGTAATGACACAGCCTTTCTGGCTGGTCTTGCCAAGAAGGTTTATGCCTTTGACGTGCAGGAGCAGGCGCTCGAAAAGACTCGTCAACGCTTGTCAGATTTGGAAATTGAAAATGCGGAACTCATTTTAGACGGTCACGAAAATCTGGATCATTATGTCACGGAACCTATTCGTGCAGCTATTTTCAATCTGGGCTATCTGCCATCTGCAGATAAGAGTGTTATTACCAAACCCCACACGACCCTTGAGGCCATTGAGAAAATTCTTGACCGTCTAGAGGTGGGTGGTCGTTTAGCTATTATGATTTACTATGGTCATGATGGTGGCGATATGGAGAAGGATGCTGTGCTTGAGTACGTTATCGGTTTGGACCAGCGTGATTTTACAGCTATGCTTTACCAACCCCTTAATCAAATTAATACCCCACCATTTTTGGTGATGTTGGAGAAATTACAATGATTACAGATATTAAAGAAAAGCTTGCAGATATGCAGGCCAAATATATAGATAAGCAAAGTACCGAGGGTACTTTGAAAAAGGTTGATAATCGTAAAACGGCTAAAATTAAGAAAAAGTTAGCTAGTCTTGAGGTCGAACGTTGCCATAAACTTTTGGCCAAGGAAGATGTCACTGCTATTGATAAAAAAATTAGTAAGCAAAAAGAACTATTCTCAAATTGTTGTCATAAGGAAGGGTAGGAGGAGCTATGCATTTATCATTAGCTTTGCTTGTTCTTCTTTTTAGCTTGATTTTATCTAACGTTATCAATCGTGTCTTTCCACGTCTTCCCCTACCTTTGATTCAAATTATTTTTGGGGTTGGTATTGGTTTACTTTTTAAGGGACGCGCTTTCGAGCTTGAAACAGAACTTTTCCTAGCTTTCATTATTGCTCCCTTGCT
>NZ_JAPVYF010000027.1:0-26429 GCF_041431705.1 Streptococcus sp. 27098_8_74 | reverse complement strand
AACCGTATTATCAAAATCAGCCTTAGTTGCTCCCATCTTAATAGCCACAGAGAAGCCTTGAATCATCTCGTCGACACCGTAGCCAATGCCATGAAGACCGATGATTTTTTCATCCTCACCAAGTGTTACTAATTTCATAGTTGACGGCTGACGATTGTTTGCAAGAGCTGTATACATTGGAGTAAAACTAGATTTATAGACCTTGATATTCTCCGCACCATATTTAGCAATTGCTTTTTCCTCAGTCAAACCAACAGAACCAATGACTGGGTGGCTAAAGACCACAGTGGCTACATCAGTGTAATCAAGCTTAGCATCGGCTTTATTGTTGAAGAGTCGCTCTGACAATTGACGTCCCGCCTTGATTGCAACTGGCGTCAAATCTAGTTTACCAGTCACATCACCAAGGGCGTAGATACCAGGAACTGATGTATTTTCAAAGGCGTCTGAATAAATGTTACCTCGTTCAGTCAACTCAACGCCCGTCTTTTCAAGACCAAAGCCAGAGGTATTGGCTGCACGACCAATAGCCCAAATGAGGCAATCAACAGTGATCGTTTCTCCATTGTCAAAGCTAATGGTCAAAGAATCGTCAGCATTTTTCACTACTTCTGTAGCATTAGCATGCGTGTGAAGGGTCGGACCTGATTTGGCCATCTCATCGACTAAGACATCGATAATATCCTTGTCAAAGGTACGTAATGGGCGATCCTTACGAACAAAGAGATGCGTATCACTACCAAGAGCATTGAGAACACCAGCAACCTCAACGGCGATATAGCCAGCACCGATAACAGCTGTACGTTTTGGTACCTCATCTAACTCAAAGAAACCATCTGAAGTAATCCCATATTCACTACCTGGAATATTTGGATAAAGAGCATGACCACCTGTTGCAATAAGGATATGGGGTGCTGTATAAAGCTCCCCCGCTACTTCAACCGTATGAGGATCAATAAATCTTGCATACTCGTATACACGTTCAACGCCATTGCTATCAAAACCACGCTCATAAGAGCCATGGATACGGTCAATATAAGCCTGACGATTGGCCTTAAGCCTTGCAAAATCAAACTTATTAATTGTTACATCAAAACCATACTCGCCTGCATAACGGTGAAGGGTTTCAGCAACCTGAGCACCATACCACATGACCTTTTTAGGCACACAACCTACATTGACACAGGTACCACCGACCTCTTTTCCTTCAAAGAGAATAACCTTAGCACCATGCATGGCAGCACGATTGGCACTGGCAATACCACCAGAACCACCACCAATGACAATATAATCGTATTCTTTTACCATATTTTACCTCTTATGTTTCTTTATACAGCGTACTGGCTACTAGATAAGCCATTTCTGCCTATACTTTATCATAAAATAGGTACCCTGACAAAAATCTGCTACGACACAAAAAACAACCCCGTCACAACGAGATTGTTTTGTCATATCTTATTTATCAAGTGGTTTGCGAAGGAATCCGAAGAGGATACCTGATACCACAGCACCAATCAAGATGAAGAGAAGGTAGAGAAGGGCATTTGATGTGAGGGCAATTACGAAGATACCTCCGTGTGGTGCCATCAATTTGATTCCTGCCATACCTACAAGAGCACCTGTAAGAGCTGAACCGACGATAAAGCTTGGGATAGCGCGTGCTGGGTCAGCTGCACCAAATGGGATCGCACCTTCAGTGATGAATGAAAGTCCCATAACGATGTTTGTCAAACCAGAGTTGCGTTCTTCTTCAGTGAATTTATCTTTAAACAAGAGTGTTGCTACAAATACTGCCAACGGAGGAACCATACCAGCCGCCATAACTGCTGCCATAACAACTGAACCACCTGAAGTTACTGTTGCTGCGAGAGTACCTGTACCAAAGACATAAGCTGCTTTGTTGACTGGTCCACCCATATCCACTGCCATCATACCACCAACAAGGAGACCAAGTAATACTGCTGAGCTTCCTGACAAGCTTGACAAGAAGTTATTAAGACCAGTATTGATTGCTGCCATTGGGATATTTACTGCCAACATCAAGAAACCAGTAGCAAATACACCTAGAAGTGGCAAGAGCAAGATAGAACGGATTCCTTCAAGGGCACGTGGAATACCTGCCAAGAGTTTACGAAGAACAAGGATAACACCACCTGCAAGGAAACCACCAACAAGAGCTCCAAGGAAACCAGAAGATACGCCAGCAAGGGCAAGGGTTGCTTTACCACCTGAAGCAAATGGAACACCACCAAAGGCTGCACCACTTGAAGCAATAGCACCAGCTACGAAACCTGATACCAAACCTGGTTTTTCAGCGATAGAGTAAGCAATGTAACCTGCAAGTACTGGAAGCATGAAGCCAAAGGCAGCGCCACCAATTGCTTTGAATTGAGCAGCAATTTCATGGTAAGAACCAAGTTGTGACAATTGATCTTTAGGAACACCCATGATTTGGTCAAGCAAGAAGGCAAGCGCAATCATGATACCACCACCGATAACGAATGGAAGCATTTGTGATACCCCACTCATCAAGTGTTTATAGAAGGCACCACCAAGGCTCAATTTCTCACTTGATTCTTGAGCAGCTCCAGCATTTTCAGCGTGGAAGACTTCAGCTTTTCCATCCAAGATGTTTTGGATTAATTCTTGAGGTTGACGAATACCTGCAGCGACTGGTTTAGAAAGCAATTTTTTACCATCAAAACGTGCTGTTTCAACTGCCTTGTCTGCTGCTACGATAACACCTACAGCCTTACTGATTTCTTCAGCAGTCAATGGTGTTCCGACACCTGAAGCACCGTTAGTTTCAACACGAACATTGACACCCATTTCTTCACCTGTTTTAATTAGTGATTCTTCAGCCATGTAAGTGTGAGCAATACCAGTTGTACAAGCTGTGACGGCTACGATAAGTGGTTTATCGCTTGAAGCTGCTTCTTTAACAGCTTGTGCTTTCTTAGCTTCCTCAGCTTGTGCTTCTTCTTCACCCGTATTGAAAGCAGCAATCACTTCATCTGGAGAAGTCACCTTACGCAAACGATCTGCAAAACCATCTTGCATAAGGTATTTTGACAACTCAGCAAGGGCTGCCAAGTGAGTGTCATTTGCTCCCTCTGGAGCAGCAATCATAAAGAAGAGGTCTGTAGGTTGACCATCAAGTGATTCGTAATCTACACCTTTATTAGATTTAGCAAAAAGTACTGTTGCTTCTTTTACTGCAGCATTTTTGCTGTGCGGCATAGCGATTCCATCACCCAAACCAGTTGATGTTTGTGCTTCACGAGCCATAATACCTGCTTTGAAAACATCAAAGTCAGTCACAACACCGTTGTCAACCAAGCTGTTAATCATTTCATCGATAGCAGCTTCTTTTGTAGTTGCTTGAAGGTCAAGCAACATTACTTTTTTGTTCAGTAAATCCTGAATTTTCATAGTTTTTCTACCTCTACTTTATTGTATGTTTCTTTAATAAATTCAATTGTCGCTAAATCATCTGAGAAAGCTGTAGATGTTCCACACGCTACTCCCCACTTGAGGGCCTCAATCGGATCACCTGATTTAACAAACTCACCAGTGAAACCAGCAACCATCGAGTCACCCGCACCAACAGAGTTTTTAACTGTTCCCTTGATTGGTTTAGCAAAGTAAGCAGCCTCTGGTGTGACCAGCAGAGCTCCATCACCTGCCATTGAGATGATAACGTTCTGGGCCCCCTTAGCAAGGATTTCACGCGCATATTTTTCAACATCAGCCAAACCATTAAGTTTGACATTGAAAATAGCTTCTAACTCATGGTTATTTGGTTTAACCAAGAGTGGTTGGTAAGCCAAGGAATCAATCAAGGTTTGTCCTTCAAAGTCACAGACAACCTGTGCACCCGTTTCACGCACTAGTGGAATCAATTTGTTATAGACCTTATTTCCAAGATTGCTCGGTGCTGATCCAGCAAAAACAACCACATCATCGGCACTTACACTTGAAAGAACTGCTTCCAATTCAGCCAATTGATACTCATTAATGACAGGTCCTGCACCATTAATTTCAGTTTCTTGGTCAGCCTTGATTTTAACATTAATACGTGTGTCTTGATCCACTGCTACAAACTTGGTTTTAATGCCCTCTGCATCCAAACCATCTGTCACAAAACGTCCTGTAAAACCACCGATGAAGCCCGTTGCAGTATTATCAACACCTAAACGTTGCAATATACGACTAACATTAATACCCTTACCGCCAGCGAACTTATCATCACTCTCCATACGGTTAACTTCACCAATCTCTACTTTATCGATACGCACAATGAAGTCGATTGATGGATTCAGCGTTACAGTATAAATCATACTTCAATAACCCTCGTTTTCTCTTTTAATTCTTGTAGGAGCTCTTCTTCCGAAGCGTTTGTAATTATGGTTACTTTCTCGACCTCGGCTACCTTAGCATAGGTAATCTGACCAAGTTTAGAGGCATCAGCTAGAACGTAGGCTTTTTGCGCATTGGCTATAACCGTCCGTTTGATAACTGCCTCTTCCATGTCTGGTGTGGTGAAATAATGAGCATCAACGCCATTAGCACCAATGAAAGCACAATCAAAATTCAGCTGTCTGATTTGCTCTTGAGCAGTACTTCCAATAGAGGCATCCGTTGAATGTTTAACCTTTCCTCCAACAATCCTAGTGCTAACACCAAGATCTACCAGCTTAACCGCATGATGGATAGAATTAGTCACAACCGTTACCTGACGATTGGCCAAATGTGGAATCAAAAGTTCATTTGTTGTACTAGCCTCAAGAAAGACGACATCACCTTCCTTAATCAAATCGGCAGCATAACCAGCTAACTGAGCCTTTTCTTTAACGTTTCTAATAGCTTTTTGACTATTGGCAATTTCTTCCTTTAGACCATGAATGCTTTCAGCACCACCATGAACACGCTTAAGTTGGCCATCTGCCGCTAACTCGTCCAAGTCACGACGAATCGTCGACTCGGAAGTATCACTTAACAAAACAGTTAGGTTTTCCAAAGTGACAAAACCATCTTGTTTCAACTGAGACAAGATAATCTGCTTACGTTCAGACTTTAGCATAATCTCTCCTTCTGTAATCGTTTACAGAATCTATTATACTCAATTTTTAATAACTGTCAACTAAAAACAGTCAAAAAAAATCAAAATATTTCATTACAAAACACTAATCTACCAAAATGACGCAATTTGATAAGAAAGTTCTTACATTTTCAAAAAGAATACAACCTTTCAGTATAAGTGCAAAATAAAAAAGCCTTGCGGCTCTCTTATCTTATTTGGCATAGTCAACCGCACGGAATTCACGAATGACTGTAACCTTGATATTTCCTGGGTAATCCAAATTCTTCTCAATTTGTTCACGTACCTTGTGAGACAAGATTGTAACTTCATCATCTGAGATTTTGTTTGGATGAACCATGATACGAATCTCACGACCAGCTTGAAGGGCGAAGCTTGTTTGAACACCGTCAAAGCTTGATGCAATTTCTTCCAAATCACGAAGGCGTTTGACGTAATTCTCAACAGATTCATTACGAGCTCCTGGACGAGCCGAACTCAAAGCATCTGCTGCAGCTACAATAACTGCAATGACGCTCTCAGGTTCTACA
This sequence comes from Streptococcus sp. 27098_8_74, assembly GCF_041431705.1. Classification (NCBI taxonomy): domain Bacteria; kingdom Bacillati; phylum Bacillota; class Bacilli; order Lactobacillales; family Streptococcaceae; genus Streptococcus; species Streptococcus sp. 27098_8_74. The sequence continues at coordinate 20,798 of NZ_JAPVYF010000027.1, read as the reverse complement.
TCGCCATGATGGCTAGCGATAGCGTTAACCACAACTGGATGTTCTTTGTACTTACGTGCAAACTCAGCACCAATCTCTACGTGGCTACCTTCGACTTCTTTGTCAATGGCTTTCCCCATATCGTGAAGGAAACCAGCACGACGAGCGAGGGCAACATTCTCACCCAATTCACCAGCCATGATACCTGCTAGTTTACCAACTTCAACTGAGTGACGAAGGACGTTTTGACCATACGACGTACGGAACTGCAAGCGTCCCATAATCTTGATCAAGTCAGGGTGAAGATTCATAGCACCAATTTCGTAGGCTGCCTCTTCACCATATTCACGGATACGGTTATCCATTTCCTGACGGCTCTTCTCAACCAACTCTTCAATACGAGCTGGATGAATGCGTCCATCCTTAATCAAGGCTTCGAGAGTCATACGTGCAATTTCACGACGAACGGGATCGAAACCAGAAAGGACAACCACTTCTGGAGTATCGTCAATAATAACGTCAATACCTGTTAGACTTTCAAGCGTACGGATGTTACGCCCCTCACGTCCAATGATACGACCTTTCATATTGTCATCTGGAAGGTGAACAGTAGTTACTGTTTGTTCAGTAACATAATCTCCAGCCAAGCGTTGCATAGCTTGCGCCAACACGTTTTTGGCTTTCTTATCAACAGTATCTTTAACCTGTGCTTCTGCATCTTTGATACGTGTTGCAATCTCATGAGTCAGATTATTCTCAGTCTCCGTTAAGATTACCTCACGCGCTTCTGCAATGGTCATTTGACCAACACGTTCAAGTTCAGCCTGCTTCTCAGCCTCCAACTGAGTCACATTCTCTTCACGCTCATTAAGATGTTTAGATTTGTCAGCAAGACTCTGCTCTTTCTTCTCGAGGGCAAGTTCTTTACTTGATAGATTTTCATCCTTACGATCAAGGCTAGTGGCACGTTCTGTCAAACGATTTTCCATCTGTTTAAGCTCTTGACGTTCAGATTTGAATTCTTTTTCAATATCTTCTCGATATTTTCTAGCTTCCTCTTTTGCTTCTAACAAGAACTCTTTACGTTGAGCCTTACTCTCGCGTTCAGCAGTCACACGCAGATGATCTGCATCATGCTCTGCCTGACTACGAAGGTTCACAGCGTCTTGTTCTGCCTTTAGCAAGGTAGTTTCTGCTTGTTCCTTAGCTTTGCTAAGTTTAATAGAAATTGCTAAATATCCAACGACTAAACCAATGAGTGCAAAGACAACTAAAATTATCATGTTTATCATGTCTTTACCTCAACTTTTCTAAGGTTTCCCTAAAGAAAACCGTCTTCTAGTGTATCATATTTATAGCGATTTCTCAAATATATACTAGAACTTTAAACTGATTTTATGGTATCATAACTCTATTAGAATAGGGAGGTATTACCATGCCAAAAGACGTTACTGTTGAAAGTTTTGAACTTGATCACACCATTGTAAAAGCACCTTATGTGCGTCTTATTTCTGAGGAAGTTGGACCTAAAGGAGATATCATTACAAACTTTGATATCCGTTTGATTCAACCTAATGAAAATAGTATTGACACAGGTGGTCTTCACACTATCGAACACCTACTCGCTAAACTGATCCGTCAACGTATCGATGGACTTATTGATTGCTCACCATTTGGTTGCCGTACAGGCTTCCATATGATTATGTGGGGTAAACAAGATCCTACAGAAATTGCTAAAGTTATCAAATCTAGTCTTGAAGCTATTGCTAACGAGATTACATGGGAAGATGTTCCAGGAACTACCATTGAATCTTGTGGTAACTACAAGGATCACAGTCTTCATTCAGCTAAGGAATGGGCTAAACTTATCCTCGAACAAGGTATCTCAGACCAAGCCTTCGAACGTCATACCGTTTAAAAAACATTGGGATATATCCCAATGTTTTTTAGTATTTTCTAAAACGTTGATAACGCGCTTCAAGCAAGTCCTCTGTTGATAATTGGCTTAATTCTGCCAACTCATCTACAATTGCTGTCTTAATTGCTTCAATAATTTCACTTGTAAAGTAACCACGTTCTGGAATCACCTTATCAACGATTCCCATATTAAGCAACTCGCCTGATGTAATCTTCATCAACTCTGCTGCCTCTTCTGAACGTGAGCCATCTTTCCAGAGAATAGTCGCAAACCCTTCCGGACTCAAGATAGAGTAGATGGTATTTTCAAGCATCCAAACCTTATCGGCTACCGCCAAGGCAAGAGCTCCTCCCGAACCACCTTCACCAATGATGATGGCAATAATTGGCACCTTAAGATCACTCATTTCCATAAGGTTACGCGCAATTGCCTCACCTTGTCCACGTTCCTCTGCTCCAACACCAGGATAAGCACCTGCAGTATTGATAAAGGTAACAACTGGACGTCCAAACTTTTCAGCCTGTTTCATGAGGCGAAGAGCCTTACGATAGCCCTCTGGATGAGGTTGCCCAAAGTTACGGTTAAGGTTATCTTGTAGGTTTCTACCTTTTTGGATACCCACTACAGTAACCGCTTGGCCATTTAAACGACCAATACCACCAATAATGGCACCATCGTCACGGAAATTACGGTCGCCATGAAGTTCGATAAAGTCATCGAAGATTCCTTGGGCAAAGTCCAAAGCAGTTAAACGGCCTTGGTCACGCGCTTCTTTTAAAATACGTGCTACGTCGCTCATTGAACACCTCCATGGAATGATAAGAGTGTGGCAATGGTATCAGCCAACTCTGTACGTTTAACAATGGCATCAACAAAACCATGTTCTTGAAGGAACTCAGCCTTTTGGAAATCATCTGGCAAAGTTTCGCGAACTGTGTTTTCAATAACACGACGACCTGCGAAACCAATCAAGGTTTGTGGCTCAGCTAAGATGATATCACCTTCCATGGCGAAACTTGCTGTAACTCCACCAGTTGTTGGATCTGTCAATACAGTCAAATACAACAAGCCAGCATTCGAATGACGTTTTACAGCGGCTGAAATCTTGGCCATCTGCATCAAACTCATGATTCCTTCTTGCATACGGGCACCACCAGATGCTGTAAAAATAACAACTGGAAGTTTTTTTTCAATCGCATGTTCAAAGAGCTGGGTGATTTTTTCACCAACAACAGTTCCCATTGAAGCCATGATAAAGTTAGAATCCATAATAGCTAAGGCTGTTCTTTGTCCCTTGATAGTTGCAACGCCTGTCACAACTGCTTCATCAAGACCCGTTTTTTCCTTGGTTGCCGCTAATTTCTCCATATAACCTGGGAAATTCAATGGATTTTTGGTTTCAATTCCTGTAAAAAGTTCCTGGAAAGAACCCTCATCAACCGTTAAATCGAGACGTTCTTTAGCGGAAATACGGAAGGTATAAGAACAATTTGGACAGATTTTAGCTTGTCCCAAGTCCTTTTGATAAATAGCTTGTTTACAACCAGGACATTTGGCAAAAAGTTCATCTGGAACTTCTGGCACTTGGTGATCAACCCCATTACGTACAGAACGGTTAGGATTGATACGGATATACTTTTCTTTTCGATCAAATAATCCCATAAACTCTATTCCTCACGATTCTGATAAGCTGGTAGGAAGGTCTCCATCAAGAAGGAAGTATCATAATCCCCAGCGATAACGCTACGATCCGAAATCAAATCCAACTGGAAGTCAGCATTAGTCACAACACCATCGATTTCGAGCTCGTAAAGGGCACGTTGCATCTTCATGAGTGCCTCAAATCGATTTTCTCCATGAACAATGATTTTAGCAATCATTGAATCATAGTAAGGTGGAATAGTATAGCCAGGATAGACTGCACTGTCTACACGAAGACCAACACCACCACTAGGTAGGTAGAGATTGCTAATTTTCCCTGGACTAGGTGCAAAGTTGAACTTAGGATTTTCTGCATTGATACGACACTCAATAGCATGTCCCTTGATTTCAATATCATCTTGGGTCACAGAGAGTTTTTCACCTGCGGCAATACGGATTTGTTCTTTAACAATATCCACACCACTTACAAATTCTGTAACTGGGTGCTCAACTTGAACACGGGTATTCATTTCCATGAAATAGAACTGACCTGTTTTTTCATCAAGAAGGAACTCGATAGTACCCGCATTTTCATAATTTACAGCCTTAGCGGCACGGACAGCTGCAGAACCAATTTCGTGACGAAGAGTCTTACCAATAGCAACTGAAGGTGATTCTTCCAAGACCTTTTGGTTATTACGTTGAAGAGAGCAATCACGCTCACCTAGGTGAACAATGTTACCGTAGCTATCTCCCAAAATTTGAACCTCGATATGACGAGCTGGGTAAATAACTTTTTCAATATACATCGCCCCATTACCAAAGGCTGCTTTAGCTTCTTGTGACGCAGATTCGAAAGCTGGAGCTAACTCTTCTTCAGTGTTAACCTTACGAATCCCCTTACCGCCACCACCGGCAGAAGCCTTAAGCATCACTGGGTAACCAAGACGGTTGGCAACTTCCAAAGCCTCCTCAGCTGTAAAGACTTCACCATCTGAACCAGGAATTACAGGGACATTAGCCTTAATCATTTCAGCACGGGCATTGATTTTGTCACCCATCTTGTCCATGACTTCGCCTGAAGGACCAATAAACTTGATGTTCATTTCTTCACAGAGAGTGGCAAATTTAGAGTTTTCACTCAAGAAACCAAACCCTGGGTGAATAGCTTGAGCCTCAGTCACAATAGCAGCTGATAGGACACGATTCATATTTAAATAAGAATCCGTTGATTTTGCAGGCCCGATACAAATAGCTTCATCAGCAAGCATAGTATGGAGAGAATCCTTATCTGCTTCAGAATAAATAGCAACCGTTTGGATACCCAATTCACGCGCTGCACGGATAATACGCACTGCAATTTCACCACGATTGGCAATCAATAATTTTTTAAACATAAAACAAGATAACATCAGACATTTTTTGATAGTCTGTGTTGATTTCCTTTCTATGTGATAGACCAATGTCTAAAGAAAAATCCTTTCCGACTGTCGCCAGAAGGATTTTCACAAAACATTAGCTTCCAATAGCAAAAGTCAAAGTACCTGATGCAGCAAGTTTACCATCGACTTCAGCCTTAGCTTCAACAACAGCAATTGTTCCACGACGCTTAACAAACTTAGCTGTCATAACAAGTTGGTCACCAGGAACCACTTGTTTTTTAAATTTAACCTTATCCATACCTGCGTAAAAGACTAATTTGCCCTTATTTTCAGGTTTAGACAATTCAAGAACACCAGCTGTTTGCGCAAGAGCTTCCATGATAAGAACGCCAGGCATAACTGGGTATTGAGGAAAATGTCCATTAAAGAAAGGTTCATTGATCGTTACATTTTTAATAGCTGTGATTTCGTCTTCTGAAACTTCTAGCACACGGTCAACCAAAAGCATTGGATAACGGTGTGGTAAAGCTTCACGAATAGCATTAATATCAATTGTCATTTGATGCGTACCAATCCTTTTCCGTAGTCAACAACTTCTTCATTTGCTACCAAGATTTCAGTAATAACACCATCTTTAGGTGCTGGCACTTCATTCATAACCTTCATCGCTTCAACGATAAGAAGAGTTTGACCTTTCTTAACAGTGTCTCCAACAGAAACAAAGGCTGGTTTTTCAGGTGATGGAGACAAGTAAGCCACACCGACAAGTGGACTTTCAACCACTTCTCCTTCAGCAGCTTGAGGTGGTGCAGAAGCTTCTTCAACTGGTGTTGCTGGAGTTTCAACAGCAGCAGGTGCTGCTACTGGAGCAACCGGAGCCTGGGGAGCTGGCGCAACTACTTCAACTGTAGGAGCTACTGGGGCAGCTGTTACTGAACTTGTTTGATTTTTGCTCAAGTTCAATTCTTCACCATTGTTTTTGTATGAAAATTCACGCAAAGTTGATGCATCAAATTGAGCCAACAAATCTTTGATTTCAGAAATATTCATGAATTAAGCCTCCCAACGTTTAAAGGCAAGAACAGCATTGTGTCCACCAAAACCGAAAGTATTTGAAATTGCGTACTCAATATCAGCTTCTTGACCTTCACCATAAACAACATTAGCTTCGATGTAGTCAGACAATTCTTTTGTACCAGCAGTTTTCGGTACATAACTATGACGAATAGCTTCGATTGTTGCAATAGCTTCAACCGCACCAGCAGCACCTAGCAAGTGACCTGTAAATGATTTAGTAGATGAAACTGGAACATCTTTACCAAGTACAGAAACAATGGCACCACTTTCACCTTTTTCATTGGCAGGTGTTGATGTCCCGTGAGCATTAACATAATCAACATCTTCAGGTTTGATACCAGCTTCATTGATAGCCAATTTAATTGCTTTAGCAGCACCAGAACCGTCTGGAGTTGGTGTTGTCATGTGGTAGGCATCACAGTTTGATCCGTAACCAACAATCTCAGCCAAGATGTTAGCACCACGTTTTTGAGCATGTTCCAAGCTTTCGATAACGAGAACCCCTGCACCTTCACCCATAACAAAACCATTACGGTCTTTATCAAATGGAATTGATGAACGTTCTGGATCCTCTGTTGTTGAAAGTGCTGTAAGAGCATTGAAACCACCGATACCAATCTTAGTGATTGAAGCTTCAGCACCACCAGCCAAGACAACATCATGCAAACCGAATTTAATTTCACGGAAGGCCTCACCGATTGCATCATTGGCAGAGGCACAAGCAGTTGTCACGGATTTACATACCCCTTGAGCACCAATTTTAAGAGCAATGTTACCAGCACCCATGTTTGAGAGTGCTTTAGGGATAAACATTGGTTTGATACGTTTCATACCACGTTCGTGCATACGAATGATTTGATCTTCAAGTTCTTGGAGACCACCGATACCAGATGACACGATAACACCAACACGATCACGATCTTCTTCTTCCATGTTAAGTCCTGAAGTTTCAAGAGCTTCCATAGCAGCATAAATCGCATAAAGTGAGTAAGTGTCCATACGATTAGTATCTTTTTTCACAAAGTATTTATCGAACGGGAAATCTTGGATTTCACCAGCGTTAAAGACTGGAATTTCAGAAGCATCAAACTTAGTAATTGGCTTAATACCAATTTTACCGTCATGAAGACTGTTCCAAAATTCTTCTGGTGTATTACCGATTGGTGAGGTCACGCCGTAACCTGTAACAACAACACGATTTGTAGACATATATATTCTCCTTTTGTCGGATGGATATTCTAGTAAATGATTTTTGATATTGAAAATCAATTATTGCATGGTCATACCACCATCAATAGCGATGGTTTGACCTGTGAGATATTCTTGACTAGCCAAGAATGCTGCAACTTCTGCCACTTCTTCTGCTTGACCAATACGTTTCATTGGTACTTGAGCAATCATAGCATCTTTCATTTTCTCTGGAATAGCGTCAGTCATATCTGATTCAATGAAACCAGGAGCGATAGCATTGACACGGACACCACGGGCCGCAACTTCACGCGCTACTGATTTAGTGAAACCAATCAAACCAGCTTTTGAAGCTGCATAGTTAGCTTGACCAATATTCCCCATAAGACCTACAACAGATGACATATTGATGATGGCACCTTGACGAGCCTTAGACATTGGTTTTAAGACAGCCTGTGTCATATTGAAAGCACCAGTCAAGTTGATTTTCAAGACACGTTCAAAATCTTCTTCACTCATCTTCAACATCAACTTATCGTTAGTGATACCAGCATTATTAACTAGCACATCAACACTACCAAGCTTTTCAATAGCTTCAGCTACCATACGTTTAGCATCTTCACTGTTAGAAATATCACCTGAGATACCTACAACAGTTACACCATAATCTGCAAACTGTGCAAGCAAGTCCTCAGAGATTTCAGAACGTCCATTTAGAACAACATTGGCACCAAGACTAGCAAATTTGTGTGCCACAGCTAATCCAATTCCACGTGTTGAACCTGTTACAAAAACATTTTTATTCTTAAGTTCCATGTTTACCTCGTTTTAAACATTAAGAAGGGCATCAAGACTAGCTTGATCTTCAACATTATGAGTTGGTAAGGTTTTATCAATTTTCTTCAAGAAGCCTGACAAGACTTTTCCTGGACCAATCTCAATTACTTCATCTACACCAAATTCTTGGATAGTGGCAATCGAATCATAAAAACGTACAGGTTCCATCACCTGACGAGCCAAAAGTGCTTTGACGTCTTCTGACTTCATGATTTGAGCCTCAGTATTACCTACCAAAGGAAGCTTAAAGTCAGTGAATGACACTTTCTCAAGTTCTGCTGCCAATTTTTGACTAGCTGATTCAAGTAAAGCTGTATGGAACGGTCCTGAAACATTAAGAGGAATCAGACGTTTAGCACCAGCTTCTTTAAGCAATTCCACAGCATAATCAACAGCCTCAACTTCACCACCAATAACAATTTGTGCTGGAGTATTATAGTTAGCAGGCGTTACTACACCCTTTTCAGATGCTTTTTGACAGATTTCTTCAATCAAACTTGGATCTGTATTCATGACTGCAACCATTTTCCCACTTCCAGCAGGAGCCGCTGTTTCCATGAATTCTCCACGTTTAGCAACCAAGGCTACCGCATCCTCAAATGAGAGTGCTCCAGCCGCAACTAGGGCAGAATATTCACCCAAAGAGAGGCCGGCAACAATATCAGGAGTGATACCATTTTCTGCCAAGAGACGATAAATGGCTACTGACGTTGTCAAAATAGCTGGTTGAGTATAGCGTGTCTGATTAAGTTTTTCTTCGTTAGAATCAATCAATTCACGCAAATCATAACCTAGAATACGACTAGCCGTATCAAATGTCTCTTTGACAACGGGATAAGCCGCATACAAATCGCTCGCCATGCCCAATTTCTGAGCCCCTTGACCAGCAAATAAGAACGCACGTTTTGTCACTATCCTAATCCTTTCGACGTTTTTTAGACGTTTACATCTGCCCAACGAGCAGCTTCTTCTTTAATCACCTTGGCAGCACCTGTGTAAAGGTCTTCCAAGATTTCTGCACACGTTTCTTCTTTACGAACAAGACCTGCAATTTGTCCAGCCATGACTGAACCATATTCCACATCTCCATCAACTACCGCGTTACGAAGGGCACCTGCACCAAGTTCTTCAATTTCCTCTTGAGTTTTCTTACCAGCCAAGAAATCTTTTTCAGCTTGGTTATATTCTGTAGCCAATTTATTCTTAATCGCACGAACTGGGTGTCCAACAACAGAAGCTGAAATAACAGTATCGATATCTTTAGCCTTCAAAATCTTATCTTTGAAGTTTTGGTGAGCATTAGATTCCTTAGCAACAGCGAAACGCGTACCAACCTGAACAGCTTCTGCTCCAAGCATAAGAACAGCAGCCATACCACGTCCATCAGCAACACCACCAGCACCAATAACTGGGATAGATACCGCATCCGCAACCTGGCGAACAAGAGCCATAGTTGTCAATTTACCGATGTGACCACCAGCTTCCATACCTTCTGCGACAACAGCATCAGCACCAAGTTTTTCCATACGCTTAGCAAGTGCAACTGATGGAATAACTGGAATAACTGTGATACCTGCTTCGTGGAAGCGTTCCATGTATTTACCTGGGTTTCCAGCACCTGTTGTAACAACCTTAACACCCTCTTCGATAACGAGGTCAACGATGTCATCTGCAAATGGTGACAAAAGCATGATATTAACACCGAATGGTTTGTCAGTGATTTGTTTCACTCTATCGATATTAGCTTTTACCACTTCTTTAGGGGCATTACCACCACCAATAATTCCGAGTCCACCAGCATTTGAAACGGCACCTGCTAGATCACCATCAGCGACCCAAGCCATACCACCTTGGAAGATTGGATATTTAATTCCTAACTGTTCTGTAATACGAGATTTCATTTTTCACCTTTTTTTCGATTTTCTAATCAAATAAATAGTTTAATAATCAAAGTAATTGTATAAACAAAGGAGAATATCCCAAATAAGAATATTCTCTATGCCCTGCTTATTTAGTTTTTTCTTCTACGTAAGCAACAAGGTCACCAACAGTGTTAAGACCTTCTTCAGTTTCGATTTGGATATCGAATTCATCTTCGATTTCTGAGATAACTTGGAATACATCAAGTGAGTCAGCATCAAGTTCGTCAAAAGTAGTTTCTACTTTTACTTCTTCTGCGTCTTTCCCAAGTTCTTCAACGATGATTTCTTGTACTTTTTCAAATACTGCCATTTTAATTTCTCCTTTAAGATAAATATATTTCTTATAATCTATGCTGGTGCATAATTTATATAACTAGATTTTAACAATAAGACTGCCCCATGTCAAACCCCCACCAAAACCTGATAAAAGAATTGTTTGACCGCTGTCTAATTTTAAGGTCCCATTTGCCACGTTTTCAGAAAGCAAAATTGGGATACTTGCCGCACTGGTATTACCGTAAGACATCATGTTTGCCAAGAATTTATCACGACTGACATCGATTTTCTTAGCCATAATATCCAAAATACGAATGTTAGCTTGATGAAGCAGGAAGTAATCAGGTTCACCTTTTTCTTCAACCAAGGCCTTAATGCTCTTTGAAACTGTCTTAACGGCAAAATCAAAGATCGCTTTCCCATCCATTTGCATATAGGGATTAGGCTGATCAGACTCATCTGAATAAGGCGAGATAACTGCAGAGGCTCCTGACTCAAGACCACCCTTGCTACCATCGGTATTCAAAGATTCTCCGAAGAAATGTTCTTCTTCAGTTTCTTCCAGGAGGACTCCGCCAGCACCATCTCCAAAGAGGACAGCTGTTGTACGGTCAGACCAGTCTAAAGTTTTAGAAAGGACTTCCGCACCAATAACTAGACCTTTTTTGTAGACACCTGACTTAATCAATTTTTCTGCTGTTGCCAAGGCAAAGACGAAACCACTACATGCTGCAGTAATGTCAAAAGCAAAAGCATTGACTGCACCGATTGCTCCTTGAACTCGAGCCGCTACTGACGGCATAGAGCTATCCGGAGAAATCGTTGCAACTAAAACAAAGTCTAGCTCCTCTGGCGATAATCCTGATTTTTCTAATAGCTGATGAGCAACATTGGTGGCTAAATCACTCGTGTTCTCATTCAATGAGATGCGACGTTCCTGAATACCTGTGCGTGAGCGAATCCACTCGTCGCTAGTATCCATGATTTTTGATAGGTCATCATTAGTCACGACCTGAGCAGGTGCATAATGGGCAACCTGACTAATTTTTGCAAATGCCATTATTTCAACTCCTCAAGAAAGGCGTGGAGATTTTCCAATCCCTTGCTCATAACCTTCAATTCCTCGTCGTTAAAGCCTTCTGTAATCCTCATCACCATTGATTTATGAAAACGACGGTGAAGACGATATACCAAACGACCCTTTTTAGAAAGCGATAGATGGACCACACGACGGTCAACTGATGAACGCGTACGGACAATATAACCTTTCTTTTCAAGTTTATTGAGAGAAGTTGTTACAGTACCAAGCGTTAGCATGAGTTCTTTAGCTACTGCACTTGGTGTCGTATCTGGATGTGTACCGATCACATCAATGGTATGCATTTCCTTGAGGGAAACATCGTTAAACTTTGAATTCTTCAAACTTGCTTCTTCGATAATAACTACGTTATTAAAAATATCAACAAGATAGCCATCAATTTTGTCGTAATTCACACCAGACTCCTTTCAATAAAACTTTGACTTTCAAATTATATCAGACTCAAACTAAATTCGCAAGCCCGATTAAAAAACTTTAGTTTTTCTTTTAGAAAATGTGGTTATTTCCCTTGGAATTTAGGTCGACGTCGCTCACTATAAGCACGAACCCCTTCCTTGAAGTCCTCTGTAAAGGCAAGAGATTTTTGCAAGTCAAGTTCCAACTTAGCATAATTTTCCCATCCTGCAAATTCAGATTCCCAAACCATTTCTTTAATAGCTTTGAAGGAGTTCACTGAAGAACGGTTCAATTTTTTAATCAGCTGACTAACTGTTTTTTCAAGTTTTTCTGATTCGACAACCTTATAGGCAATTCCCCAGTCCAAGGCTTTTTCAGCTGATACTGGCTCTCCTGTCATGGTAATTTGAGTCGCACGGTTGATACCAATTGAACGTGTCAAAAGGTAAAGACCTCCAGCGTCAGGTGCCAAACCAACACCTACAAAAGCTTGGATGAATTTAGCCTTATCAGATGCAATGGTAAAGTCTGCTGCAACAGCTAAGTTAGCTGCAGCACCAGCACAAGGTCCATCGACAACCATAATAACTGGCTTAGGCAATTTTTTAAGAGCAAATGAAATTTCATTTACCTGCTCAGCAATACGAACCAAAGACTGCACATCATCTACAGCAACCGCTTTTTGCATTTGATCAAGGTCTCCACCAACAGAAAAGACTTTCCCATTAGCATTGATTACCAAGAATTTTACTGACGCATCTTGATTAGCTTCTTCAATTGCAGCCATAATTTCATCACAAACTGGAATATTAAATCCATTTTGCACTTCTGGACGATTAAGTGTCAAAGTTGCTACTCCCTCTTCAACACTATAAAGAATTGTTTCGTAAGCCATTTTTTACATTCCTCCGATAACTAGTTCCTATATGAAAACCGCATGTTCTTTATGTTTTTATACAATTTTATTTGATGAATAGATAATTTGATTATCAAATCATTCATCATTATTTTCTAGTATACCATAGTCCACCTAAAGGTCAACAGAAACTTAGAGTTTTTTAATTTGATATATCAAAACACCGAGCTCTACAACTCGGTGTCTCTGTTACTCCAATAAGTCCAAAACATCTATGAGGTTATCCAACAAACCTTTGGCTGCTCCCTGATCCATGCCAAAACGATTATCTTTTATGGCCCAGACCTCAACGCCAGCAGCAATCCCCTTTTCGCTATCTTCGATAATCAAAGCCTGATTTGCTTCCACGTTCAAATGCTTCAATGCTGTCAGATAAATCTCTGGATTGGGTTTACTCTCTTTAAATTCTTCTCCTGAAAGAACCACATCAAAGAAACCATCCAAATGATTTTCCTCCAAAGCTCTAAGGATATCTGCCTTCACTGAGCTAGAAGCCAAACCTATTTTCAGCCCTCGAGATTTCACTTCATTCAAGACTTTCAAAACATCAGGAAAGATTAATTCTTTGTAGGGTAAGGGGTTGTCTTGTTTATAGGCATTATACTCTTCTTGTAAAGTTGGCACATCCCAGTTATCATAGTCATCTCTGAGAATATTTTCCCAAACTTGCTTAGTATTTCCACCTATAAAGAAAGACGGGGGTAAATGGTCGATTGAAATTCCCTTTTGAGCTAAGAAACTTGCACGTCGATCATAATAATATTTTTCAGTGTCAAAAAGGACACCATCCATATCAAAAATAATTGCCTCTACCACGGGATATCCTCCTCTTTCTTACTTTATTGTACCATAATCATTCTAAATCTTACTCGCTTTTAAAAACAATGTGACAAATTGTCAGAATTTTGCTATAATTGTAGAGTAATTTAAAATTTTTGGAGTAACTATGAAAGTCATCAAATTCGGTGGAAGCTCGCTTGCTTCAGCCACACAATTAGAAAAAGTCTTAAACATTGTAAAATCTGACCCTGAACGTCGCTTTGTCGTTGTCTCTGCCCCAGGTAAACGTAACGATGAAGATACCAAAGTCACAGACGCCTTGATTAAATACTATAAACACTACACAAAAGGTGCTGATGTCAAAGCTGACCAAGAATGGATTATTAACCGCTATCAAGCTATGGTCGATGAGCTAGGCTTCAAATCAACAGAAATGGCGAAGATTGCTAAATCTATCAACGATCTTGCCACTCTTCCTATTGAAGACAATGATTTCCTTTATGATACTTTCCTAGCTGCAGGGGAAGATAATAACGCAAAATTAATCGCAGAATATTTCCGTAATAACGGTATTGAAGCACGTTACGTTCACCCTCGCCAAGCTGGTATTTTTGTCTCAAGCGAACCTGGGAATGCTCGTATCCTTCCAGGAGCCTATGACAAGTTGGAGGAGCTTCGTGAATCAGATGAGGTTCTTGTAATCCCTGGTTTCTTTGGTGTTACCCCTGATAATCAAATTTGTACTTTCTCGCGTGGAGGCTCTGATATCACAGGATCTATCGTTGCAGCGGGTGTGAAAGCTGATTTATACGAAAACTTTACGGATGTAGATGGTATTTTCGCAGCCCATCCTGGGGTTGTCCATGAACCACATTCAATTCCAGAGTTGACTTACAAAGAAATGCGTGAATTGGCTTATGCTGGCTTCTCTGTACTTCATGATGAAGCCCTCCTCCCTGCCTATCGTGGTAAGATTCCACTCGTTATTAAAAACACAAATAACCCATCTCATCCTGGTACTCGTATTATTCTTGAGCACAAGGGTGCAACAGTTCCTGTCGTTGGTATTGCTAGTGATGACAAATTTGTAAGTATTAATATGAGCAAATACCTTATGAACCGTGAGGTCGGTTTTGGACGTAAGGTGCTTCAAATCTTGGAAGATTTAAACATCCGTTGGGAACACATGCCTTCTGGAATCGATGATCTTTCAATCATTATTCGAGAACGTGAACTTACCCCAATCAAAGAACAAGAAATCCTTTCATACTTGACTCGTGAACTCGGTGTTGATGAAGTTGAAATTGAACATGGCCTTTCAATTCTCATGATTGTTGGTGAAAATATGAAAGACCACATCGGTGTTACAGCGACAGCAGCTAAAGCGCTCTCTGAAAAACATATTAACCTAGAAATGATTTCTCAAGGTTCTAGTGAGGTTTCTGTTATGTTTGTAATTGAAACTGAGCAAGAAAAAGCAGCCGTCAGAGCTCTTTATGATGCCTTTTTCCGTAGTGACGACTAATCTAAAAACCTATCTCCTTCAGGGAAAGGTTTTTTCTTTATGAGAAAAACTAAGCCAGCTCTTATCATATCTACTCCAATAGCCAATTCATTAATCAATTATGCATAGCTATTGCAAACCAAAAAACACTAACTTTCGTTAGTGCTTTTTTTACAAGATGTTTTCGTAAGTTTCACGAACGGCATCTGGCCAAACTGAAGTTTGAACCTCACCAATATGTTTCTTACGAAGCAAGAACATAGCCATACGTGATTGACCAATACCTCCACCAATTGTTAGTGGGAAAAGGCCATGTAACAAAGCTTGGTGCCAATCCAATTTCAAACGATCTTGGTCGCCAGTAATTTCAACCTGACGTTTAAGGGCATCTTCATCAACACGAATACCCATTGATGACAATTCAAAAGCATGTCCTAATTGTTCATTCCAAACCAAGATATCTCCATTCAAACCACGGTAACCATTCTCAGACTCAGTTGTCCAGTCATCATAGTCAGGTGCACGACCATCATGTGGTTTTCCATCAGGAAGAACACCACCGATACCAATCAAGAATACAGCACCATATTCCTTGGTAATAGCATCTTCACGCTCTTTTGGTGTCAAATCAGGGTACTTCTCAACAAGCTCTTCTGAATGGATGAAGGTAATTTTCTTAGGTAAAATTGCTTCAATATCGTAACGTGCTTCAACTGCTAGCTCAGTCAAACGAATGACCTTATAAATGGTTTCAACAGTTTCTTTCAAATAAGCGATATTACGATGTCCGTCAGGAATAACTTTTTCCCAGTCCCATTGGTCAACGTAAACAGAGTGCGTTGCATCCAATGAATCTTCATCTGGACGAAGAGCCTTCATATTAACCACGAGCCCTTCACCTTCATTGAAACCAAAACGAGCCAAAGTATGGCGTTTCCATTTTGCTAATGAGTGAACAACTTCGTATGTCGCGTCTGGAATCTGAAGTACATTAACAGTTACAGGATTCTCAATACCGCTCAAATTATCCTGCATACCATCCCCGACCTTACTCAAAATAGGCCCTTGCACTTCAACGACGTCAAGTTTATCAATCAAATACTGTGTAAAAGTATTCTTCACAAAAGAAATTTCCTCTTGTTGATGAATGAAGCTCTTTTTCATACGCTCCTCCTTTAAAAAATCGATAAGCCTATTATACTCCTATTTTTCAGAAAAATAAAGAAATTTTCCAACAATTTTGAAAATTTCTTGTTTTTTATGTTAGGTTTTATCACATTTTCTTAGTTAGCTTCACAACTGCTTCTGTTCGAGCCGTATGAGGAAACATATCTACTGACTGGATATAATTAACATCATAAACTTTAGCCAAAGAAACTAGGTCTCTAGCCAAAGTAGATACATTACATGAAACATATACCATTTTTTCAGGAGTGTAGTCCAGTATCGTTTTAAGTAGCTTATCATCTAAACCAGTTCTAGGGGGATCCACAATAAGAGCATCTGCTCGATAACCTTCCTTGTACCAACGTGGAATGATATCTTCTGCTTTACCCACCTCATAGTGAGCATTTCCCAGTCCAAGTGATTTGGCATTCTTCCTAGCATCCTCAATAGCCTCAGGAATAATATCCATACCTCGAATACTCTTTACCTTATTTGCAAAAGCAAGTCCAATAGTACCAACCCCACAATAGGCATCAATAAGATGTTCTGCCTTATCCACATCCAAAGCTTCAACGGCCTGACCATAGAGTACCTCTGTTTGTTGAGGATTCAACTGGTAAAATGCACGAGGAGAGAGAGCAAAGTTATAGTCCAGTACCTCTTCTTGAATAGTGTCTTGTCCCCAAAGAATTTCCGTCTCTTGACCATAAATCTCACTGGATTTCGAATAATTATAATTGACAGCAATTGTTACGATTTCTGGAAAACTTTCCGTCAATTCCTTAACTAATTTAGTTAAAGAAACTGATTTAGAGGTCACAAAAATCAACTGGACCTGATTTGAACCCAAAGCACGTCGTATCATAACTGTACGAATTCCAGCAATTTTGCGCTCATTATAAATTGGTAACTTGTATTTATCTAACAAATTTGTCACCTTATTCATAATGGCTTGAGTTAGCTCATCCTGAACTAGGCAATCATCAATATTAATGAGGCGATGACTCCCTTCCGCAAATAAGCCAGATTTAACTGAGCCACCAAAAGAACGGGTTTGAAATTGTAGTTTAGCTCGGTAATGTTGTGGTTGCTCCATCCCTATTGTTGGACGAATGTCATATGACTCAAAATTAGCCGGTTTAAACTTCTTCAAGGCTTGTCCTAACAAGTCAGTTTTAAACTCTAATTGCTTATCATAACGAAGATGCATTAACTGGCAACCACCACAATCTTCATAAATACTACATGCAGGTTCGACACGAAATTTAGAAGGTTTATTAATTTTTAATAATTTCGCCTGAACAAAGTTTCTCTTAACAGAAACAACTTGACAGAACACCTCTTCACCCTTCAAAGCCCCTGGTACAAAAACTAGAGTTTTCTTATAAAATCCAATGCCTTCGCCATTGATTCCCATGCGTTTTATCTTAAGCGGGATACGCTGTTTCACTTGTAAATTCATACTACCATTCTAACATTTTGATATAATAATAACTATGAAAATCACAAAAATCGAGAAGAAAAAGAGACTTTATCTCCTTGAGATAGACAAAAAAGAGAGTCTCTACGTTACAGAAGATACCATCGTTAAATACATGTTGACTAAAGAAATGATACTGGACAAAGATCAACTAGAGGATATTAAATCCTTTGCTCAGTTCTCGCATGGTAAAAACTTAGCTCTCTATTTTATTTCATTTAAACAACGTACTGAGAAAGAGGTAAAAGATTACCTTTTTAAACATGAAATAAACCCTCATATAATTCCAAAAATTATTGATAATCTAAAAAAAGATCATTGGATTGATGATTACAAACTCCTAGAAAGTCTAGCTCAACAAAATCTGAATTCAGGTGATAAAGGGGCCTATGTGCTGAAGCAAAAATGGCTTCAAAAAGGTTGTAACAAACAAATCATTGACGATGTTTTAAGCCAATTTGATTTCTCAGAAATAGCCATTAAAGTAGCTTCAAAACTGTTACGAAAATATCAGGGAAAACTACCATCAAAAGCCCTAAAAGATAAATTAACTCAAAGCCTTATCAATAAAGGTTTTTCATTCCAAGAAAGTAAACTAGCAATCGATCATCTAGAACTTGAAGCAGATGAAGAAAATGAGCAAGCTCTCCTTTATAAAGAAATTGATAAGCAATATCAAAAATTTAGTAAAAAATACGACGGTTATGAGCTTAAGCAACGCTTGACACAAGCTTTAGCCCGAAAAGGTTATGACTTTGATGCGATAGCATCCGCTCTAAGAGAATATTTATAGGTATTCCCCCTCTTTTCACAAAATTATGATACAATAAAGGGGATAACCCTTATTGTAGAAAGAGGACGCCATGAAATTACCAAAAGAAGGCGACTTTATCACAATTCAAAGTTATAAGCATGATGGTAGTTTGCACCGTACTTGGCGCGATACTATGGTACTAAAGACAACTGAGAATGCTGTTATTGGCGTTAACGACCACACCCTCGTTACTGAAGCAGACGGAAGACGATGGGTAACACGTGAACCTGCTATTGTTTATTTCCACAAAAAATACTGGTTTAATATTATAGCCATGATTAGGGATAACGGCATTTCCTACTACTGCAATTTAGCTAGTCCATATATTTTGGACCAAGAAGCACTAAAATATATTGACTATGACCTAGATGTCAAAGTCTTCGCTGATGGTGAAAAAAAATTGCTAGATGTAGATGAATATGAAACACATAAAAAAGAAATGCATTACTCTCCTGATATTGACTATATCTTAAAGGAACATGTTAAAATCTTGGTAGATTGGATTAACAATGGTAAGGGGCCATTTTCACAATCTTATGTTAACATCTGGTACAAACGTTATCTTGAACTAAGGAATCGTTAAAGTTGTCATAAAAAAGACTAGTAATAATACTAGTCTTTTTTTGCACTAAAAACTAATGCTTCGGAATCTAAATCCATATTCAAAAGATAACGCCCTTCTTCTACTTGAATAAGATACCCTAATAATTCTAAAGCATCAACAAAAATATTCCTCCTTTTTTGAAGTGCATATTCCTTCCTAACGTATTTTAAAAGAAAAGTCGTAACATGTTTTAAAAAATATTCAGGATTAACATCCCCTAATATATCATATAATCTATTCTGCTCTTCCGATAATGGTAGATTTTCTCTTAATTTATAGAAATAGTTTGAAATTGTAAGATCATCTCTCGTGATACTCGTTTGTTCAATAATGACAACTTCATTAGTAGAATTACTTATCTCAGTAACAAATCTACGATTTAATAGCTCTAAATAACAAGTAGAATCATCTTCAATAAAAAAATGCTGATCTAAGTCAATTGTAGAAGAATCCGACACTAGATTAATTAATAGACGGTAACGCTTCTCAAATCGTTCAATATAGCCTGCTTTTACAAACTCCTCAATTAATTTATCTATATTCTTTTGAAAAGGAAACTCCCTTTTTATTGCTCTCAGGGTCACAGGCTGATTAAGATATAGATAATTCACAATTTCCATAAAAAAAGCTTGCTTACATAGTTTGTTTGGGTTAAATTGTATTATCATAAGAAGTATTATACCATTAATCAGACCACTAAAAAAAGGCCTGACGGCCTAATTTTATGCATTAAAACTTTCAGTCAACTGTGGTACTACTTGTTTCTTACGAGAAACGGCACCTTCAAGGAAAGCATGATTATTTTCTAAAACAAAATCAAAGGCTTTTTCAACATTATCAGTATTTGAACCAAGTGCAAGAATTTCTGAATTTGAATTAAGGATATCAGTAATCATTAAGACAAAGTCAGAGTATCCATTGCTTTTAACTGAGTTATTAATAGCTTCTTCGATTTCCTCTTGACGAGAAAGAACATCGGCAATATCAACTGTATTAACTTGTGCAACACGAACTTGATTGCCATTCAATTCGAAAGTTTTGGCATCAATATCAATAAGTTCTTCAGCAGATTTAGAAGAAAGATTAGTACCAGCTTTAAGCATAGCAAGTCCATATTCTTCCAAATTAACTCCAGCAATTTCTGCAAGTTCAGCAGCAACTGCAGGATCTGAAGCATGTGTAGTTGGAGATTTAAGAAGAAGAGTATCCGAAATCAAACCTGACAAAAGCAAACCAGCCACTTCCTTAGGAACTTCAACATTGTTTTCTTTGAACATACGATAAACAATTGAAGAAGCTGATCCAACAGGTTCCAATCGCATCATTAATGGATTAGCGGTTTCAAAGTTAGCCACACGGTGATGGTCTACTACCTCAATAACCTCAACATCCTTAATATCTGAAATAGATTGTTGAAACTCATTATGGTCTGTAAGAATTACTTGATTAACTCCCTCTGACAAAGCTGATTCAACAACTCGTGGTGCCTCAACACCAAAATAATCAAGAACGAAAGCTGTTTCTTCGTTAGGAGTACCTAAAGCAACAGCTTCAGCATCAACACCAAGTTGACGTTTCAAATAAGCATATCCATAAGAAGACCCGATTGCATCAGAATCAGGGTTTTGATGACCAAAAACAAAAACTTTAGACATAAATTCACCTCAAAAATAGTATTATAAGCTATTATAACATATAAAAAAAAGAAACAAAATAAAAAGAGTAACCTAAGTTACTCGAAATATAGTCCGTACGGGATTCGAACCCGTGTTACCGCCGTGAAAAGGCGGTGTCTTAACCCCTTGACCAACGGACCAT
>NZ_JAPVYF010000026.1:0-27033 GCF_041431705.1 Streptococcus sp. 27098_8_74 | reverse complement strand
ATTCTAGCAAATCTAGAATAGCTTGTCAACACTTTTTTTGAAGTTTTTTACTTCTCGTGTTCGCCACCCCTTCCGAAGCAGCTTATTTATAATATCATCTCTGACTTATCTTGTCAATAACTTTTTTAAAGTTTTTTTCAAACTTTTTTCAGTTACTGAACAATTTCCTTGAGACTTTATTAGTCTATCAAGTTTGTGAACCAATGTCAATACTTATTTTCTATGCAATAAGTGAAAGCAAAAAGAAGATCTCTAGTATCTCCTTTTTTCATTTTTTATAGAGCTGCTCGCATGCGTGCTTGTGAATTTTCGACATTTCGTATTGAGCGCGGTAAGAACGCACGGATGTCATCTTCTTTATAACCCACTTGCAATCTCTTATCATCAATTAAGATTGGACTTTTCAAGATTCTTGGGTTTTCTTGAATCAAATCAATCACTTCACTAACACTGAGCTCGTCGATATCACAATTTAGAGCTTTAGCATAGCGATTTTTTGATGAAACAATGCTCTCAACACCATTCTCTGTTTTTGATAGGATGTTTAAGATTTCTTCTTTTGTAAGTGGTTCTTTACCAAGGTTTTGTTCTTTATAAGGAAGTTGATGGTTGTTCAACCATGTTTTTGCTTTTTTACAACTTGTACAACTTGAGATTATATAAATCTTAATCATGTTAATTCTCTCTTTCTGTCACATGATACTATTATCTTATCATTGTCCTTAGTTTAAGAAATCGGTCTAGCGACCTATTTTGAATCTAAGGGGACTTTTTCAATTATCATAGATCTTTTTTTGCTTAGATTAAATCAAAGAGAAAAAGAGCTCTTAGGCTCTTTTACACTTATTCTTCAATTTCAATGGTTGAATCAAGGTCTAAAACAAGTTCATCAGATGTTTCTTCAACTTGTGCTTCTTCAACACTATCCTCTTCATCTGGTTCAATCAAACCATAGTGTACACGTACTTTATGATCAATTTCTTCAAAAATATCTGGATGATCTGCCAAATATTTTTTAGCATTTTCAGATCCTTGACCAATCTTCTCTCCATTATATGAGAACCATGCTCCGGCTTTTTGAATAATTCCTAAATCACTAGCGATTTTTACAAGCTCACCTGTTTGTGAAATCCCTTCACCATACATAATTTCGACAAAGGCTTCTTTAAATGGTGGGGCAACCTTGTTTTTGACAACCTTGATTTTAGTTTCCTTACCAACATTTTGGTCTTTTTTATCACCAGTCCCTTTGATTTGCGTATTTCCACGTACATCAAGACGTACTGATGCATAGAATTTCAAAGCACGTCCACCAGGGGTCGTTTCTGGATTACCAAACATAATACCAACTTTTTCACGCAATTGGTTAATGAAGATAGCAATTGTTTTTGTTTTATTAATAGATGCAGATAGCTTACGCATGGCTTGACTCATCATACGCGCTTGAAGTCCAACATGACTGTCACCAATATCTCCATCAATTTCTGCACGTGGTACCAAGGCCGCAACTGAGTCAACAACAACCAAATCAACTGCACCTGAGTCAATCAGCTTACCTGCAATTTCGAGACCTTGCTCACCTGAATCAGGTTGTGACAAAAGAAGCTCATCGATATTAACACCTAGGGCTGCCGCATAAGCAGGGTCAAGGGCATGCTCTGCATCGATAAAGGCAGCGATTCCGCCTTCTTTTTGTGTCTGAGCAACAGCATGGAGGGCTACAGTCGTTTTACCTGATGATTCTGGTCCGTAAATTTCGATAATACGACCTTTAGGATAACCACCTGCACCAAGAGCAATATCCAAAGCTAGCGAGCCTGAGCTCATAACCTGAACCTTCTGCTCTGCACGCTCACCAAGACGCATAACTGCACCCTTACCAAAATCTTTTTCAATATTCTTCAAAGCATCATCAAGTGCTTTACGACGCTCATCTCCAAATTTCTTTGTAATTTCTTCTGTTTTCTTTGTTTTCTTAGCCACTTATTTTCCTCTTCTTTCTATAGTTAAGACAAACTTAAATCAAGTTGTCTCTTGTAATAAAGCTTGGCGAACTAGGTTAAAGGCATAGAGGGTACTAATATATCTAACATCAGAACGACTTCTTCCACCTATAACAACCTTGATTGACCTTACTTGATTCCTATCAGCAATACCAATAAATACTGTACCTGCTGGGTGTCCTTCTAATGAATCTGGTCCAGCTACACCGGTAAGTGCAATTCCGTAATCGCTATCTGTTTTAGCTCGGGCACCTTCAGCCATTTTTTCTGCAGTAAAATGACTGACAACACCATGTTCTTCTAGTTGCGACAAGGGAATATCCAACATTTTAGATTTTTCTTCAATGCTGTAAGTAACAAAGCCGCCTTTAAATACTTGTGAGGCTCCTGAAAAATCAGCAATACTAGCCTGAAATAAACCTGCTGTTAGGCTTTCAGCTGCAGTGATAGTCTTGCCATGGTTCTTAAGCAAACGGAAAGTTTCAAAGGCTAAACTATTAGACTCTCCATATCCATAAATAAAATCAGATAAGGATTTGCTATCTAGAGTTTTAGTAGAACGAATTTGTTTTTCTAAAACATCTAGTTTTTGATCTGCTTCTTCTCGTGAAGAAGCCTTTGTTGACAAGCGAAGTGTTACTTCCCCCACTTTAGCGTATGGAGCTATGGTTGGATCTGTTTGGTTAACAATAAAATCCTTCAGAATAGTCACCAATTGACTTTCTCCAACGCCAAAGAATCTTAGGACTCTCGAATAAAGACTTGCGTGATTCTCAGTAAGTGCTGGAACAAGTTCTTGATTCACCATAGGTTTAAGTTCACTTGGTGGCCCAGGTAGGACTACATAGGTCACCCCTTGAGTAGTAATGACACCTCCAACTGCAAGACCTGTAGGATTTTGCAAGGGGATAGCCCCCTCAACAATTTGCGCTTGACGTTCATTATTAGGCGTTCGTGTGTGTTTAGGGCGAGTAGCAAAGAAACTGTCCAGCTTTTTACTTGCCTCCTCATCAAAAACAAGTTTTTTTCCTAAGAACTTAGCTAGGGTTTGCTTGGTTAAATCATCCTCCGTAGGGCCAAGTCCACCACAAAGTATGACTAAGTCACTACGTTTACTAGCTTGGTCTAGAACTGAGAGTAGGCGTTTTTCATTATCACCTACTGCGGTGTGAAAATACACATCGATTCCTAGTTCAGCTAGTTTCTCAGATAAAAATTGGGCATTGGTATTGGTGATTTGCCCGGTTAGGATTTCGGTTCCTACTGCAATCAATTCAGCTTTCATTGGTTCACCTATATTACTATTCGTAAAATAATCTCAAAAACATGTTCGTTTATAAACTAACATGTTTTTCTCGTCTTGTCAATCAAATCTACTCATTTATTTGAAGTCACAGTTATTTTCATGATCATTCACAAATCCTGCGGCTTGTAAAAATGAATATATAGTAGTCGGTCCTAAAAATTTGAACCCTCTCTTTTTTAAATTTTTGGCAATCTGTTGGGATAAATCAGTTGATGATGGGACGTCCTTATATGTTGGAACATTATTTATCAAGGGCTTTCCGTCAAAGAACTGCCAAAAATAATGGGACAGGGAGCCAAATTCATCTTGGAGTTTTAGTACTTGTTTGGCATTATTTACGGTTGCTTCTAGCTTAAGTTTGTGACGAATAATATCCGGATTTTGAAGCGCTTCTTCAAGTTCACTTAGGCTAAACTGGGCAACACGCTCAATATCATAGTTATGAAAAACACGATTAAAGGACTGACGTTTATTTAAAACAGTTAACCAAGAAAGTCCTGACTGATAACTTTCTAAACAAAGTAGCTCAAAAAGTTTTTGATCGTCACCAATAGGGTTCCCCCACTCCTTGTCATGATAATCACAATATAATTTATTGTTTGTTGGTACCCAACGACAACGATTGACCATTGCTTACCTCATTTCATCAACATCTTAAGAGCTGATTTAATGTATTGCTCTGCCGTTTCATTAGTACCTTCGAAGAAGGCTTTGATTTTCTTAAGTTCTGCAGCTTTATAACCAAGAGCTAGCAAAGCTTCCATAGCCTCATCCAACTGATGATTTCCTTCAGGTTGACTTGGTGTCGTCTTGGTCGTTTCTGTTGGTAACTCTGCAAATTTCCCGGCCAAGTCCAAAACCATTTGCTGGGCTGTCTTTTTACCAATCTTTGGAAACTTCATCAGGTACTTGATGTCACTATTATCAATGGCAGCCACCAAGCCTTGATTATCATCTACAGCAACAATGGCTAGAGCAGTCGTCGGACCTATTCCAGAAACTGAAATAAGCTTAAGGAAGACCTCTTTCTCATCTTCAGTATGAAAACCAAAAAGAAGGTGGGCGTCATCCCTAATAACCTGATGAAGGTAGACTTGGATAGTCTGATTCATCTGGTCAGAAAAACTATATGGGTTCGCTACAGTGACAATATAACCTAAGCCGTTTGCTTCTATAACAATATACTTGGCGGTAATTTTCACTAGAGTTCCCTTGATGTAATCATACATAGCGTGTGATTTCCTTTCTCGTTCGTTTCTTCAATGGATTGCTTTGTTATTTTATACTTATAAGATAATTGTCTTGAGTGTTTATTTTGTCATCTCAAGCACTGCTGTACTATTGTAACAAAAAATCCACTCGAAAGTGGATTATGTTTGCTCTATTTTAAGGATGACTACTCGTCTTTAAAGTATCTGTAATCATCTTCAAGCCTAATAGAATATATGTTACAAGACCTAAAGTAAAGGCAATGCTAGAAACATTTACTAGGGCATTCTCCAAACTTGGTCGACCTAACCAAGCCAAAATATAGAAAATCAAGCTAGTCGCTAAAAATGTTAAGCCAACAAGTAAAAAGTGTTTATTAGTTTTTGTTAGGTGTCTCATCACTCTACCTCCTAACTTAAAAATCAGTCAATCATCCTACAATGATGTGCTAAAACATTAGAAGATCCCTTGTCTTCACCACTATTATAAATCTAACATTCCTATTCGTAAAGTAAGACGAAAAAAAAGTTTTAATACTTCCCTAGGTCACGTAGACTCGTATGATTTTCTTGAATTCGACGGAACATTTTTTCCATATCAGACTTTGTAAAGTTGACAAGTACAGGACGTCCGTGAGGGCAATTGTAGGGGTTTTTACACTGTGCAAGCTGTACTAGAAGGTCACGCGCAGAGTAATCATCAAGAGCATGATTGGCCTTGATTGAACGTTTACAACTCATCATGATGGCTAACTCTGCACGGTAGGTCTTGACAGACACTTCATTCGTCAAAAGAAGCATGTCGCACATCTCATAGACTGCAGATTCAATCTCTTCTTCCTTCATCCAGATAGGATGTTCACGAAGAATGAAGGTGTTATTCCCATAAGGCTCTAAATAGATACCAACCTGGTTAAGAAGAGGCATTTTTTCTTGTAAACTAATGTAGTCTGAACCTGAAAATTCAAAGAGATAGGGAACCAAAAGCTGCTGTAAACTGCTGTCAACCTCACCAATCTTTTCGCGATAGTACTCATACTTGACACGTTCTTGGGCAGCATGCTGGTCAATGATGTAAAGTCCGCCTTGTCCTTGCGCAAAGAGATAGGTTCCATGCATTTGACCAAAAAACTCTAATTCAGGGAAGGTTGATGTTTCCTCATTGTCCAGAGTTTCAAGCATGCGCTTCATTTTCGACTTGTTTTTATAATCAAGTTTTTCGTGTTCGCTATCACCTTCATCTACTGAACGTTGTGCCTGTTTAACAGAAGGTTGCGGTTTATTTTCTACCGATGAAACTGGTGACTCTGATACAAGAGGTTTGATATCTTCTTGGACTGTCTCTGGTTTGACAAAGAAATCATTACGACTGCTATCGTAGTAAAGATTGGTTTGTTTGAGTGGAAGACTGGTTTGAACTGGCTTAGCTGCACCTCTGGTACTAGACTTGGCTAGATTTTCAAGGGCATCAGGAATCAAATCCTGCTCTCTAAGGCTTTGAGCAATGGCTGAGCTGATAAGGGCCATGAGCTCTTTTTCTTTAGAGATACGTACTTCCTGCTTTGTTGGGTGAACATTGACATCGGCCAAGTAAGGATCAATCTGAATATCAATAACTGCAATAGGGAAGCGTCCTACCATGAGTTTAGAGCCATATCCATCAAAAATAGCACGGTTAAGCAGGAAGTTTTTAATATAACGTCCGTTAATGAGAATCGTGATGTAGTTACGATTTGCACGGGTCAACTCAGGGAGACTAACATATCCAGAAACTTCAAAATCAAGGTCAGAATTTGAAATCTCCACCATTTTTTTAGCCGTTGTCAAACCATAAATACCAGCAATAGCTTGACGGAGGTCTCCAGTACCTGATGTCTGTGTCAACTGACGACCATCATTAAGCAAGGTAAAGGCAACCTCGGGATGAGCTAGACTTAGACGATTGACAACATCGACAATATGAGCCAACTCAGCCTGTAAACTCTTCATATACTTGAGACGAGCTGGGGTATTATAAAATAGGTTTTCAACGGTAATCTTTGTTCCAACTGGTGTTGAAATAGGGTCCTGACTCTCAATTTCTCCACCTTTAGCAACCAGTTTAGTCCCATAGGCTTCTCCATCCGCTGCTGTCACAATGGTAAGATGACTGATAGAAGCTATTGATGGCAGGGCCTCACCTCGAAAACCAAGAGTTCGAATACGAAAGAGGTCTCCTTGATTTTTGATTTTACTTGTTGCATGACGGCGCAAACTCATAGCTACATCAGATTGAGCCATTCCTTCGCCATTGTCTGTGATTTGAATTTTTGAGAGGCCTGATTCTTCAACTTCAATAGTAATCTGGGTGCTGCCTGCATCAATAGCATTTTCCACTAGCTCTTTAACTACACTAGCTGGTCGCTCTACGACCTCTCCAGCAGCAATCTGATTGGCTAGAACTTCAGGCAATTCGATGATTTTTGACATAATTATTTTTTCTCCCTTCTAAAAGGTTGATAAATTCACTGGTGCTGACTGTTACTTATGCTTACTGTAAAGCCACAACTCACACACAACTGTTAGCCAAGATAAGGCGGTGGCTATAACAATCATATCCCCATGACGAAGGTTGAACCAAATGAGCCCAGAAAAAATCAAGAGGTAGATGATTTGGAAAATCCATTGGTAGGTTTTAGGCGAGCTTGTAGAATCCATAAACTGCTTAACAAAGAAATAAAGCAAGAGCAGGTTCAGTGTTAGTGCCTTTTCAAAAGGTGTAAAAAAACTCAAAATCAGACTGCAGGCAAGAAAAATTCCTGCTAACCATTTCATTATAGATTTCATGTGATTACCTCGTCAGTACGTTTTCATTAAGTATAGGGGTTTTCTAAAATATTTTCAACCACTTAGACACCATATAGGACCACATAGACAAACGCTATTGCTGTGGGCTAGTAAATAGTGTTTAATAAAGGTGTGAAAGGGAGGAGGCCTCCTCAATTACCAATAAGAAAGGATAGTTATGAAAATAAAAGTTCAGATTGACTCGGTATTCCAAGAAGAAATGTTGCAGATTCAGGCACCTAGTCGGACGCCCAAGATTCAGCAAGTGGTCGAGTTTGTCGAATCTTTGGATGATAACCAACGACTCAAAGGAAAAAAAGATGGCGAAACTTATCTCATCGAGCCTAATGCTATTTCCAGAATTTACATCGAAAATCGCCAAGTTTTAGCTGAAACTATTCTAGGAGAGTACCACTTAGGCTTACGTCTCTATCAAGTTTTAGAAAAACTGCCATCTTACTTTATCAAAATCTCACAATCAGAGATTGTCAACCTCAAAGAAATTGAACGCTTCAACATTACCCCTAACGGCCTCGTTGAAATTCACCTTAAAAACAAGGAAACCACCTACTCATCACGCCGTTACCTCAAAGCAATAAAGGAGAAATTACAATGAAAAAGCAACTTTTTAAATCAGGCACAAAGGGCATCCTTATCGGACTTGCCGTATCCATGATTATGTCTCTTATCTGGGCACCAAGCTACATGCCTCTAAATCCTCACTCAGCCATTGGACAATGGATGACGTCACATCAGGTTCACGGATCTATGGTATTAGCCTACTGCCTCATCACTTGGTTTGCTATCGGTATCCTTTTTGAAATCGCTAGTTATATTTTCCGTAAGGCTGAGTGGAGTTTGCTTCGTGCAACCCTCACTCACTACGCCTTGACCTGTCTAGGTTTCATTCCACTAGCTACCCTCAGCGGATGGTTCCCTCTACGTTTGACTTTCTACTTGGAGCTAGTCATTGAATTCAGCCTTATCTATCTGCTCGTTTGGGTCTTCTCTTATTGGAAAATGAAAAAGGATATTGAACAACTCAACCAAGAATTGAAACACCTATAAAAGACAAGAAGCCTGTCAATTGACAAGCTTCTTTTATAGTTTCTGTTTTAAATCTGCTACAGCCATCATGACTTGCATAGGTGTCATGTTGTAAATATCTAAATCACGCAACTCTTGAAGAACTGGATTTTCAGTAAAATCATCAAAGAGAGAGATTTGCTCGTTGACATGCGTTTCAGTGGCAGGCTTCTCTTGAGGCGATACCTTTTCCTGAGGTTGGATGGTAACTGTATCGCCCTCTAGTTGTGTCAAGATGGTGTCAGCACGTTCCAGTAAATCTGCTGGTAAACCTGCAATCTTAGCCACATGAATACCATAAGATTTGTCAGCTGGGCCATCGACAATTTTGTGAAGGAAAGTCACCTCACCATCCTTTTCAAGTGTCGCCACATGAACGTTGACAAGGTGTGTCAAACTGTTTGACAAGGCTGTCAACTCATGATAATGGGTCGCAAACATGGTCTTAGCCCCCACCTTGTCATGAATAAACTCAATGATAGACTGGGCCAGAGCCATACCGTCATAGGTGGCTGTCCCACGCCCCAACTCATCAAAAATAATCAAGGAATTAGGTGTCGCCCGCTTAATAGCCTGGTTAGCCTCCATCATCTCAACCATGAAGGTCGACTGCCCTGAAATCAGGTCATCTGCAGCACCAATACGTGTATAGATAGCATCAAAAACTGGCAAGTCAATACTATCTGCTGGCACGTAAGACCCCATCTGAGCCATAACTACTGACAAGGCTAACTGACGCATATAGGTGGATTTACCACTCATATTTGGTCCTGTGATGAGCTGAATATTGGTCTGACTATCAAAGGTAATGGTGTTTGGAATGTATTCTTGAACGCCCATAACCTTCTCAACCACTGCATGACGGCCTTGATCAATAACAATACGATGCTCATCATTGAAAATAGGGCGAACATAATGATTGGTCTCTGCTACAACAGCTAGACTCTGAAGCACATCGACTGTCGCAATAGCCTTAGCCAAAGATTGCAAACGGTCAATATAGCGTTCAACCTGCTCACGGACACGCATGAAAATATCATACTCTAGCGTTGATGATTTTTCACGCGCCTCAAGCATCTCACCTTCAATTTTAGCCAATTCAGCAGTTCCAAAGCGCTCTGAATTTTTCAGAGTTGCCTTGCGGAAGAAATGGTCAGGAACCAAGCTAAGGTTAGAGTTGGTCACATGGAAGTAATAACCATCTTTACGGTTATAATCAATCTTTAGTGTTGTAATACCAGACGCTTCACGTTCTTTAGCTTCGATATCTGCGATCCATGAGGTTCCCTCACTCATCACCTTGCGATACTTGTCCAAGGTCTCATCAAAACCAGCACGGATAATGCCACCTTCTGTAATGGTTGCAGGGGCATCAGGATCAATAGCCGACCGAATCAAACTCTCTAATTCTGGCAGAGCATCTAACTCTTGTAAAAGACGTGACAAGGCATCGTCATTAAAAGACTCCAAAATCGCCTTAATAACCGGTACTTGAGCCAAAGTATGACCTAGCTGAATCAAATCTTTTGGATTAGCCTTGCCAAAGGAAACACGACTGGCCAGGCGCTCAATATCGTAAACACCTTTTAGACTCTCAGTCAAGTCACTCCGCTCAAAGAAATTGTCCAAGAAAACTTGGATAATATTCTGACGCTCGGTGATAGTGGCTTGATTCACTAAAGGACGATCAATCCAAGTTCGCAAGAGACGCATTCCCATAGCTGTCTTGGTTTCATCCAAGAGCCAGAAAAGAGATCCGTGTTTCTTGCCCGTTCTAGCATTTTCTAGTAAATCCAAACTTGACTTGGTCGCATAGGACATCTGCAAGTAATCCTTAATCTCATAGTGCTGAGCCTTTTGTAAATGACTGAGCTCGCGCATCTGAGTACGGTGCACATACTGGAGAAGTTTACCCGCTACACTGCTTTCCAAGTCTGTCAAGCTGGTGTCAATCAAGTGGACATCATCGTAAACCTCTGTTTCCTTGGAAAGTAGAAGGTTGAGTTGCTTGACCAAAATCTGTTCATCAGCTTCAGGTAAATCATAACCAACTACTACTTCACGTGCCTTAAGGTTCTGAATTTCACTACAAACTGAACTGAAATCGTCCAACTCTGTCGCAAAAAATTCACCCGTTGACACATCCATATAGGCCAGGCCGAATCGACTTCCAGCCTTGTCAATGGCTACCAAGAAATTGTTGGCATTATCAGGTTTAGAACTGTCAACCACTGTCCCTGGCGTGATAACCTGAACCACCTCACGCTTAACCACACCAACAGCCTGTTTAGGATCCTCCATCTGCTCAGCAATGGCTACCTTGTAGCCCATCTCAACCAAGACATCAATATAGGCTTGAGCTGAATGATAAGGAACACCAGCCATGGGAATAGGATTATCAGCATTCTTATTACGACTGGTTAGGCTAATTTCCAAAATCTGGGCAGCCTTAACGGCATCATCATAAAATAATTCGTAAAAATCACCCATACGGAAGAGCAAAAAAGCATCTGGATAATTTTCCTTGATATCCAAATACTGCTGCATTCCTGGAGATATTTTTTCCTTAGCCATGTCTTAACTCCTCGTTAATCCTTTCTTCGATAGACTTGGTCACATATTGGATCAAGTCACTGGCATCCTGCATTTTTTGGCGGTAGTCCTGAACAATAGGCAAATTTTCCAACTCATGCTGAATCAAATCTGCTTGTTCACCTGCCTCCTCATAGGCACGTTGTTTCTCAATTTTTTGAAAAAGCACTGCTTCTTGTTGATAAGCCTTCATCTGTCCAGCCAGATGACTGATTTGAGGTACCTGTCCAATAGCTTTCTCAGCCTCTTGAAAAGCAAGAACCGCCTCATGGTGTTTGAGGAGGTCGATTAACTCTTCTTTGGCTTTTTGGAGATCCTGATGAGGAGTATTCATCAGTGAAACTCGCTTTCCAGTTTTTCAGCAACCACAGCATCCTTACAGATTACCAATAGAGTATCTGCCCCAGCAACGGTTCCTAAAATTTCAGGGTTGCCATCACTGTCAATTAGGTTGGCCAAAACATCAGCTTCACCCAACTCTGTGTGAAGGACCAGCATAAACTGGGCACGGGAAACTGATTTAACATAATCCTTAACCGTAGGGTCCAAACTTGGAAGCACATGCTCAGACAAACTATAGTAGAGTCTGCCTTCTTCATCACGAAGCTTCAAGAGGCCAATCTCACGCAAGTCACGTGACAAGGTAGCCTGAGTAACCGTGATACCTTCCGCCTCTAGGCGTTGCTTAATTTCCTCTTGTGTCCCAATCTTATCTCTTGAAATCATCTGTTTGATAACAGCTTGACGATCTCTCTTCATTATCTTTCCTCTTTTTATGTATATTCTTTGCATATTATAACAGAATTTTTGTATTTTTTCATGAAATTCTTCCTAATAGATGCTTTCTTGTCCCTACCCTATTAACTAAAATAATGGTAAAATAGGAATGAATGACAAGATTTGAAATGGAGTACCTATGAATACTAAAGAACTCATTGCAGCAGAAATTACCAAAGTTGTTCCTGAATTGGAACAAGAAAACATTCAAAATCTGCTTGAAACCCCTAAAAACGCTGACATGGGGGACCTCGCCTTTCCTGCCTTCTCATTGGCTAAAGTCTTGCGCAAGGCTCCTCAAATGATTGCAGCAGACATCGCTGAAAAAATCGATGCCTCAAACTTTGAAAAAGTTGAAGCTGTTGGTCCTTACATCAACTTCTTCCTTGATAAATCAAAAATCTCAGCGGACGTTCTTGGACAAGTCATCGCTCAAGGCAGCCACTATGCTGACCAAAACATCGGTCACGGACGTAATATTGCCTTTGATATGTCCAGTCCTAACATCGCTAAACCGTTCTCTATCGGTCACTTGCGTTCAACGGTTATCGCTGATGCTCTTGCCAACATCGTAGCTAAACAAGGCTACAAACCGGTCCGTATCAACCACTTGGGTGACTGGGGTAAACAGTTTGGTATGCTGATTGTTGCCTATAAGAAATGGGGTAGCGAGGAAGCTGTCAAAGCCAACCCTATCAACGAACTCCTTCAACTTTATGTGCGTATCAATGCCGAAGCTGAAGAAGACCCATCTGTAGACGAAGAAGCTCGTGAATGGTTCCGTAAATTGGAAGCTGGGGACGAGGAAGCAACTGCCCTCTGGCAATGGTTCCGTGACGAAAGCTTGGTGGAATTCAACCGTCTTTACGATGAACTCGGTGTTTCTTTTGATAGCTACAATGGTGAAGCCTTCTACAATGATAAGATGGATGAAGTCGTTGACATCTTGACAGAAAAAGGACTTCTCCAAGAATCTCAAGGTGCCCAAGTGGTTAACCTTGAAAAATACGGTATCGAACACCCAGCCCTTATCAAAAAATCAGATGGTGCGACACTCTACATCACACGTGACTTGGCTGCTGCCCTCTACCGTAAACGTACTTACGACTTTGCCAAAGCCATCTATGTGGTTGGTAATGAACAATCTGCCCACTTCAAACAGTTGAAAGCTGTTCTTAAAGAAATGGGCTACGACTGGTCTGACGACATGACTCACGTTGCCTTTGGTCTTGTAACTAAGAACGGTAAGAAATTGTCAACTCGTAAAGGTAACGTTATCTTGCTTGAGCCAACAATCGCTGAAGCTGTTAACCGTGCTCAGGCTCAAATCGAAGCTAAGAATCCAAACTTGCCTAACAAGGAAGCTGTTGCTCATGCTGTCGGTGTCGGAGCTATCAAGTTCTACGACCTTAAAACAGATCGTATGAATGGTTACGACTTCGACCTTGATGCCATGGTATCCTTCGAGGGAGAAACTGGACCTTACGTCCAATATGCACACGCTCGTATCCAATCTATCTTGCGCAAGGCTAACTTCACGCCATCTGCAGATGCTACATACAGCCTAAACGACGTTGAAAGCTGGGAAATCATCAAACTCATCCAAGATTTCCCACGTATCATCAACCGTGCATCAGACAACTTTGAACCGTCTATCGTTGCTAAATTTGCTATCAGCTTAGCTCAAGCCTTTAACAAATACTATGCACACACACGTATCTTGGATGAAAGCCCAGAACTTGACAGCCGTTTGGCTCTTTGCTACGCAACAGCAACAGTTCTCAAAGAAGCCCTTCGCCTTCTCGGTGTTGAAGCTCCAGACGAGATGTAAGCCATATTTAAAACGCCTAAGGGCGTTTTTTAATTGCCAAAAAAAGAACCCAACACATGATGTTGAGCTCTTTTGGAGATTATGAAAAAGAAAAGTTCGTTGTTCTACAAAAAGTGTAAGCCAACGAGACTTACTGAACGGCGTTCAGTAAAAGTTATTTAGGAGACTTAGAGTATAACTTGCCTTCCTTAAAGAAACCTTAAATCGCAGAAAAAAATCCCCTGAGGGATTTTCACAGCAGTCCAAAGACCACTGAAAAG
Organism: Streptococcus sp. 27098_8_74; assembly: GCF_041431705.1. Classification (NCBI taxonomy): domain Bacteria; kingdom Bacillati; phylum Bacillota; class Bacilli; order Lactobacillales; family Streptococcaceae; genus Streptococcus; species Streptococcus sp. 27098_8_74. The sequence goes on along the minus strand of NZ_JAPVYF010000026.1, from coordinate 13,144 downwards.
ATACGATTGTACAGGCTTCCCAACCTCTTCTTCCTAATCCTCCAAGGTGACCGCTTGTCCAATAGAATCTTTATATAACTATATTACCTTGTTTTGGAAGGGTTTTCAAGGATTTTCTTAAAATCCCCTAATAAAAGCTCAAAAAACAAGAAAAAAGCCTAGATTTCTAGACTTTCTTCGGGGAGATTAGTTATGAAAAAGTTTTGTTTACTACTAGCTCACCAAAGCTAGTTGTTTTATTAGGATGATTACAATATAAACTAATAAACTTAAAAGTATCTTAAAGTTCTATTCTCTTGCTTCACTTTTTAAAATAATAAGCAAAATAAGTAATAGTAAGGAACCACTAGGAATATCCATATCTAAAAACCAAGAGGGTGCTTTGATACTTCCAAGATCATTCATGATGCGGATGATAGTATAAGCAATGCTTACTATCAAGAGGCTAAGTTCCGGTAAATAGTTGAGTCGTCCTTTTAAGATTGCTAATTTCTCCTTTCTGATAGTTTTCTTGCGATGACCTTATTATACAGCTGAAAAGGAAACAAAACTAGTGACATAAATGTCACCATCAAAAAAAGCAGGGCAAACCTGCTTTCTGTTATTTTGTTTAGATTAGTCACCCAAACCGATGCGTTCGAAGATTTCATCAACACGTTTAGTGTAGTAAACTGGGTTGAAGATTTCGTCGATTTCTTCTTGAGTGAGGCGTGATGTCACTTCTGGATCTGATTCAAGAAGTGGCTTGAAGTCTACTTGGTTATCCCATGATTGGGCTGTCTTTGGTTGAACAAGGTCATAAGCTTGCTCACGTGTCATGCCTTTTTCAATCAAAGTAAGCATGGCACGTTGGCTGAAGATAAGACCAAATGTAGAGTTCATGTTGCGGATCATATTTTCTGGGAAGACTGTCAAGTTCTTAACGATGTTTCCGAAACGGTTGAGCATGTAGTCAATCATAATGGTTGTGTCTGGTGCGATGATACGCTCAGCTGATGAGTGAGAGATATCACGTTCATGCCAAAGGGCTACGTTTTCATAAGCTGTTACCATGTGACCACGGATAACACGCGCAAGACCTGTCATGTTTTCAGAACCGATTGGGTTACGTTTGTGTGGCATTGCTGAAGACCCTTTTTGACCTTTAGCAAAGAACTCTTCCACTTCACGTTGTTCAGATTTTTGAAGACCACGGATTTCAGTAGCCATACGCTCGATAGAAGTTGCGATGCTAGCAAGAACTGCAAAATACTCAGCGTGAAGGTCACGAGGAAGGACCTGTGTAGAGATTTCTTGAGCACGGATACCCAATTTGTCGCAGACGTATTTTTCAACGAATGGTGGGATATTGGCAAAGTTACCAACCGCACCAGAAATCTTACCAGCTTCCACACCAGCAGCTGCATGCTCGAAACGCTCGATGTTACGTTTCATTTCGCTGTACCAAGTTGCCAATTTAAGACCAAAAGTTGTAGGCTCAGCGTGCACACCGTGGGTACGACCCATCATGATAGTGAACTTGTGTTCTTTTGCTTTATCAGCGATGATATTGAGGAAGTTTTCAAGGTCCTTGCGGATGATGTCGTTGGCTTGTTTGTAGAGGTAACCATAGGCAGTGTCTACCACGTCAGTAGAAGTCAAACCATAGTGAACCCACTTGCGCTCTTCACCAAGCGTTTCAGAAACCGCACGTGTGAAAGCAACCACATCGTGACGTGTTTGCTGCTCGATTTCCAAAATACGGTCGATGTCAAAGTCCGCTTTTTCACGAATCAAAGCCACATCTTCCTTAGGAATTTCTCCCAATTCAGCCCATGCTTCGTCAGCCAAGATTTCCACCTCAAGCCAAGCACGGTATTTATTTTCTTCAGTCCAAATGTTCGCCATCTCAGGGCGTGAATAACGTTCGATCATGTTTTTATTTTCCTTTCTTTTGATGTTTTACATCAGTTAGCAACCAACTGTCGCTTTATTCAAATTCCTCTTTCCCAATCCACACTGATGGATAGTGATCTAGTTTATTCAAATCAGTATCCATCGGCAAATCATAGATAGCTAAATAGTTTTCAGGATATTGAGCAACCAACTCTTCATACTTAGCTTTCACTTTTTCATGATCGCTACTAGCATACAAGACTTCGACGACTGCTCCAGTCTTCTCTTTTTCGACAAATGCGTTGACGATGAGTTGAATCATAAAACCTCCTAAATCGAAATGCCCTTCATATTTGCTTCCAGAATAGGCATCTTCACACCTAACTCCTGACCAGTCTGATAAACACTTTGACAACAATAGAAGATGTCCTGTTTGTCATTGTGTAAGGTCATGATTTTTCGGGTCAGCTCATTTTTAGCAAACATGACTTTCATGGCTTTGCCGGCTATCCAAGCGGGGATTTTGTATGGCAAGAGTTCGGCTTTGTAAAGCTTCAAATTTACACCACGCGCTTCGACGACTTTCAAAGCATCTCGAATGGCCTTGATGGCTAATGATAATTCCGAAGAACTATTCATCAAGTTTAGAGCCAATTCTTCTGGATTTTTCAGATTTCCTGAACGAGCAGCTGTCGAAGTAACACCCGCATTAATCGCCATGTGAATCCAAATCCACTCGACCATATCATGAGGAACTTCCCACTTCAAATCTGCAGAAGTCAGCAAAGTCGTCAAATCAGAATAGTTAGAAATGTGTGCTTTTTGCTCACCTTCGAGCATTAAATGGTCAAACAAGACACCATCCAAATGGTCCTCCTGCATGTGACCACCCGCTGTCGGAAAGGCCAGAATATAGTCATAATCTCCTGCCCACTCTTGGACATCTTTTCGTGTATTCCAGAAATTGCAGAAGAAAACGAGGGTGCCTTTGATATTATTTTTTCGCAAGGTTTCCACGGCTTCTTTGACAAAACCATGACGAACACTGAGAAAAATAAAATCATATTCTGAATCAGCTTCTGCCACACGAACCTCATAGGTATCGTGTTTGTTTTCACCTTTGGAATGATAGCGACCATCTAGCAAATCAACCGAGAGGGATTTTGGAGCATTGTTTCGCTTACTGTCTCTAAGGACGTGTTCTACTTGATGGCCTGCTTTTTGAAAAGCGTAGGCGTAAGTCGTTCCAATGACTCCGAGTCCTAGGATTGCTATTTTCACCTAAAAATCAATTCCCTTCCCAAACTCAACCACATTGTCTGGTTCATCACTAAACAAAGTCACATGGCCCATTTTGCGGTTGTGCTTCGCTTCTAGTTTACCATACATGTGGAGGTGGGCGCTTGGATTTTCTGTGACATAACGCTCAGCTGCTTCGACGTGTTGGCCGAGGACGTTGAGCATGACAGCTGGCGCATGGAGGTTGATTGCTGGGAGTGGCGCTCCGAGAACGCCCAAGATATGCGTGTCAAACTGTGAAAAGTCACAAGCTTCGATTGAGTAGTGGCCAGAATTGTGTGGGCGTGGTGCGATTTCGTTGACGATGATGTCATCAGATGTCGCAAACATTTCCACACAGAGGGTACCAGAGAGGTCAAGTTGCTCGGCAATCTTCACAGCCATAGCTTTAGCTTTCTCAGCTAGACTATCAGAAATACGAGCAGGCACGATGGTTTTAGAGAGGATGTTGTTGCGGTGGATATTTTCCTGAACTGGGAAAACCGTCACATCCTTGCCATTACCAGACACGATGACTGAAATTTCAAGGTCGAAGTTAACGAACTCTTCCAAGACACACTCGGCTGAGTTAGCAAGAGCATTTGCCTCTTCCAAATCGTCGACTGATGTGATGACTTTTTGACCATGACCATCGTAACCACCTGTCGCAGTCTTGAGGACGTATTTTTTAGAAAGGTCAATATCTTCCAAATCAAGGCTAGATGTCACGACCTTGTAAGGGGCAACGGTCACTTTAGCCTTGTTTGAGAGAAAATCCTTCTCAAAGATACGGTTTTGTGAAATGCGAAGCAGGTCTGTCCCTTGTGGAAGTTGACCGTCTTTGATAACAGCGTCAAGGCCGTCTGCGTCGACATTTTCAAATTCATAAGTGAGAACATCACAGCGGTCTGCCAACTGACGAAGGGCGTCTACGTCATCGTAGGGTGCCACGATAACCTCAGACACACGAGAAGAGGGACAATCTGCTGCAGGATCAAGGGTAATAACCTTATGGCCCATGTAGATAGCTGAGATAGCCATCATCTGACCGAGTTGACCACCACCGATGATACCAATGGTTTTAGTTGAGCTCATTTGTAGACTCCTCTGCGATTTTTCCTTGTTCTTCAGCAAAGTTAGCAAGCGCATCTGCAATGGCCTTGTCTTCTACTGAGAGGAGACGGAGGGCAAAGAGGGCAGCGTTTGTCGCACCAGCTTCACCGATAGCCATGGTTGCGACAGGTACACCACCTGGCATCTGAACGATAGAATAGAGCGAATCTACACCGCTAAGAGCACGTGATTTTACTGGCACACCAATGACTGGAAGGGTTGTTTTGGCAGCAACCATCCCTGGCAAGTGAGCAGCACCACCAGCACCAGCGATGATGACCTTGATGCCACGGCTACGTGCTTCTTCGGCATGTTTGAACATGAGGTCCGGTGTACGGTGTGCGGAAACAACTTTCTTTTCGTAAGCGACGCCGAAGTTGTCGAGAACTTCAGCAGCTTTTTGCATGGTTGCCCAGTCGGATTTTGAGCCCATGATAATGGAAATTACTGGTTTAGTCATAATTTTTCCTTTTCTTTTTTGATAATGGTCTTAGGTGGTGGGAACGGAAGCAAACCTTCGGTTTCCTTCCTAAACTTTGAGCCTAAAGTCTCAAAGTTTCCCCGACCAGAACAGATGCTGTTCTGGTCTTCTCACCACGGCGACCATTATCTTAGTTTGGCTCGCTTTCGCTCGCCTTTTTCGACCTACGGTCGCTGATTATTTGTTAGCCTTGCTACCGATATCCGTACGGTAGAAGAGGCCTTCCGTGTTTTGTTTGTTGAGTTCGTTGTAGATGATGTTTTGGCCGTCTTTGACGGTGTCTGCTGTTGTGACCAACATGTAAACACGTCCTCCGTTTGAGAGGAGGTCTTGGCCATTTTCAGCGAATTTGGCACCGGCATAGTAAGTGATGATGTCACCCTCTGTCTTGGCTGGAAGATTGACACCTTTCTCATAAGCGAGTGGGTAACCGTTTGATGCTACAACCACGCCCAGTGTCACACCCTTATCCGTCCAAGTGATAGCTGGCTCTTTGCCATCCAAAATGTCAGTGATATTTTGCGCAAAATCAGAAGTCAAACGAGGCAAGATGATTTGCGTTTCAGGATCGCCAAAACGTGAGTTGAACTCGATGACTTTAGGGCCGTCAGCTGTCAAGATAAGACCAGCGTAAAGGACACCAGTGTAAGGACGACCTTCTTTAATCATACCTTCAAGGACTGGCTTGACAATGGTGTCAACCGCTGTGTCAACCACGCTCTGTGGCAAGTGAGGAACCGGCGCATAGGCACCCATCCCACCAGTGTTAGGGCCCTTGTCCCCATCATAAGCACGTTTGTGGTCCTGAGCCGTTGGCATAATGTAGAATTTATCTCCATTGACAAAGGCAAAGAGAGAAAACTCTTCCCCGTCAAGAAATTCCTCGATGACCACTCGCGCACCTGAATCACCGAATTTATTGTCCAAAAGCATCTCGTGAGTAGCTTCGACGGCTTGCTCAACCGTCTCCGCAACGACGACACCTTTACCTAGGGCCAAGCCGTCTGCCTTGACGACGATTGGAGCGCCTTTTTCCTCGATGTAGGCCTTGGCTTCCTCGAAATCTGAAAATGTGCCATAGGCTGCTGTCGGAACGTCGTATTTGACCATGATTTCCTTAGCAAAATCCTTAGACCACTCAAGTTCAGCTGCAGCCTTGGTCGGACCAAAAGCCTTAAGACCAGCTGCATTGAAATCATCCACGATACCAGCCGCAAGGGCATCATCTGGACCGATAAAGGTCCAAACAATATCGTTCGCCTTTGCGAAGTCAATCAGATTAGAATGTTCGGAAATTCCGATATTGATCAAATCAAGACCGTCCAATGTCATCCCGTCATTACCAGGAGCTACGAAAACTTGCTCAACATCCTTAGACTCCAATAATTTCTTGGCAATCGCATGTTCACGACCACCAGAACCAACAACCAAAAGTTTCATTTGAAAGATACCTCAATATCAAATAAGACTAGGGGCAAATGCCCGTTAACGACAATCATTCGGAAAAATTAGCAATTTTCACGAATTATACATAACCATTATAACATATTTGTTCGGAGATATGGGTGTGTATCCAAATTTGAACATAAAAAAGGCGGCCACTTGGACCACCTCTTGGGAGATTATGAAAATGAAAAAAGTTATTTAGGATTAATGATAGTATAGTCTAAACAGCTTAAGGGAGGCTTAAAGTATCTAAAAACAACTATTTTTTTGGATATTTCCGTAAACTCTTAATGGCGAAAGTGACTAACACCTATAAATATTATTATCAAACTATGTTTATTAGCAGCTTCGATTGACTCTTGGTCACGGACCGAGCCCCTAGGCTGGATGATAATTATTATCAGAAACAAGATATTCCTTAACTATAAATGTTGGTAACCTTTTTTATAAATGACTGCCGCTAGCTTATTTTTTATTGTACTAAGCATATCGGGATTAATAGAAAACAGAACTTCCTTTTCAATAATTGTAGTATCAGTAATAGGAATTGTAGTAATTTGTGAAAAATCCAAAATCAAATAGACTGAACTATTTTGATAACTTTTATGCTTAAACTCTAGTGCGTTAAATATAGTATCATTAAACTTAAATACTACGTTCCCATCTTCTTTCTTGAATTTGAATTTATCCTCGTAAAACTCATCGGATAAAATTTTTTCAATTAAGTTTTTAGAGATAACACATCCACGAATGAACTTATAATAACGTCTTTTATTTTGCGCTATATCACATTCTGGGCTGATTTCTAACATAATTTCTTTATAGAAAGTTTCAGAATCAGTATATTTATCAATAGCTCTTTTAAACTGTTCTTCATCTTCAATTTTATCCACTAGATTATATGCTAAAAATGTATTGTCATCAACAATTACTTTACCCATGTGTTGTTCATTTGCTAAGTAATTTATATTTAACCACCGATTTAACTCTTGAATCTCAAATCCATTTGGAAGATGATCCCCTAAATTGTTCAAACCTGCTGAAGTTAGCTCGATTTCCTCCTCCATCCCATGATTCAAATAAATTTTTAAAAAATTATTTAAACCTTTATATGATGCATTTATTTTTCCAATATTAGTCTGGCTTCCCATCGATTTTTCTAATTCTAAATAAGCTAACAACTCTACAATTTTCTTTGTCGGCGCTTCTCGTCTTATATTTCCAATTTTTAATAGACCTGCAATGTCTGAAATTAGCTTCTGTTCTTTATATAAAATCATGTTTTCCCAATGAGAGAAATACTCTAGCATGGGAACTTCTCTAGTTACTTGTTCAAGTTTTCTTTCAAGTTCCTGATCTTTCCCTTCAATAAGTTTATAGGAGCCTTCCCCTTCTTTTCTTTCAAAAAAATCTATTTTATCTAAACTTTGAACTCCCCATGGAAATAAATGTTTTTTATCCTCTTTTAATTTACCGTTGTTATCAGATAAACGTTCTTTTAAATCTTCTTGAAATTGACTCGCATCACTCTCGGTCTGGCTCCAAAGTAAAATAAAATAAGGCCCATTATTTTTAGGAATAATTCTACTAAGATATCTAATAATAGTATCAATCTGGCTCCCTGTCGCACCAGGAATCAAATTATAATCTAAAAAAACTAGTCTGGTAGCTTCTTTTTCAGTTCCTTCCGAAGGTAAATTATCAGGTCTAGCATCATAGTAGCGAAAAGACTTATTATTTTTTGATAAAAGTTTAATTAAAGGTTCTACTTCCATATATTCATCATCTAAGATCACAATAGATCCATTATTAGGTAAATTATTCATATTCTATCTTATCCCTCCGACAATGGTAAACTTAGTATAATAGTTGCACCTGATTGATATTCTTTCGGTAAATCCAAATCTTTATTTTCTGGAAAAAGCAATTGTCCTTTTTGTGAATTCATAATTTCGTTAACAATATTTAATCCTAGACCCAGTCCACCTTGTTTTTCTCCGACAAAAGGACGAATCATATCCTCTGGATTTCCTTGAAATCCTACACCGTTATCTGCTATTATTAGCTCAACACGATCCTTCTCAGTTAGTACCGTATCAATTAAGATTTTTTTTTGTTTTTTTCCTGATTTATGTGTCCAGTATATTGAATTATCAATGATATTCATGATAGCAGACACAATTAAACCTTTGTCACACAATACCTTGTAATTCTTATCTTTATAAAGTTCGTCAAGAGAAATTTCATGTGCTTCTAGCCTAAACTCAACATTAAATAAAGCATTATTAATAATCTCTATAACAGAGTAGTTAGATTTTCTTCTGTTTCGTAATATTGAAGTATAGCCTTCAATTACATCCCGTAATCTATGCGTTAACTGATCAATTCTTTGAATCTCTTCAGAATTCCATGAAATAACAGAAAGTTCCTTTACAATTTTCTCCATCTCATGGATAACAATTGCATAGCTGCTTGTTGCTGATGAAGTTTTTACGTAAGTTTCTTTAATAAATTTATACTCTGACTTCACTCGATTTAGTTTATTTGAAATTTGTTTCTTTAGTTTTGTTTCAACATTTAAAGATTTAATCTCCTTACCCACATCATCAATAATATCAACTAAATCTTTGTTATCTTCTTTTAAGGATTGGCGTAGTCTATCCTTATCGATATTTCTTTCTCTAGTAAATTCAAATAAATATTTCTCGATTATATTTACAAACACTTCATAGCTCTGGTTATCAATGAAACCTTCTCGATTTGCTTTTTCGACCAATCCCCTACTCTCATTACGTTTTAGAGATATAGCTCCTAAAATTATATTGTTACTCAATGAACTAGCCGGATTATTTACACGTTTTGAATCAAGATTAAGCCAATCATTTCCCTTTTCACCATAATCTAAAACACGCATATTATCACGAAAAATTCGTATCCCCCCATTTTCAGTCAGGTAGTCTTTAAAAGATTTCTTATCTTCCATAATAAAGCGAGTGACATCAGATGATTTATCAAAAACATATAATTCTATAGAAAAATCATTTATCCCATACTGTTCCATATAATTTTTAGATTTATCTTGAAAAAATTTAGCTGGGTCTTTACGTTTGCTATCACTGAAAAAATTAAGTGGAATTATATCTTTTTCTATCCTACGAGATTTAACTGACATATTGTCATAGGGTAAAAATTCATACTTAAAATCTTCAATATTGCCATCTTTAAACTTCGCTGTCGAACGGTATAAAGCAAATTGTTTAATCTGACCGAAATTTAACATCCCTTCTAGCCAATCATCATGTGTACTTTTTATATTAACTTTAAACGATTCTTGGGACTCAAACGGAGAATTCAATGAAACGATTTGTCTATATGTTTCACGAAATTTACGTTTATTCCACTGCTCTATATTTCTAATCTGAATCCTTGTTCCAGTACTATTTATAAACTTCTGAGGTTCACGTTCCTCAATAGTAATTGGTATTTCATCTAAAAACTGATTTGAATCAAACTTACTCCAATCAATTTTAAAATATACTTCAAGATTTCCCTTCGATCTAGTAATAATTTCAATTTCTTTACCTAGTTTATGAATTCCGAATCGGCCAATTCCTTTTTCTCCAATCGGTAAACGCCCTAACTTAGTCTTCTTTTCTTCATCAACTTGTTTCTTTTTATGAGTATTTCCTGGTTGCATCCAGACATCTCTAATCGTTTCAAAAGACATTCCTGCTCCGTTATCTTCGACAACGATTTCCCCAAGCATTTCTGAGTCTAAATAAGATAAATTTACCTCACATTCTGTAGCATCAGCATCGTATGAATTTTTTATTAACTCTAATAATGCGATACCCTCATTTTTAATTAATTGATCCCCCAATTGAATTAAAATTTGAGCTTTCGGTCTAAATTTAATTTCTGTCATCTCTTATTCCTCATCAATAAAATATTCCTCTAATTTTTTTGCAATGTAATAAGCCATTAAAGGAGGTACTGCATTACCAATTTGAGTAAATGCTGCTGTTCTAGGTCCTTCAAAAAAGTAATCATCAGGGAAAGATTGGATTCTAGCAGCTTCTCTGACACTTATGGAGCGGCATTGCTTAATATCAGGATGTATAAAATAGTGCCCATCCTTAGCAATATGTGCAATCATAGTGTGAGAGGATGGTAAATTTGAAGCTAACACTTTAAACCTATCTAAAAATGATTTCTGATTTTTATGGGTAATCAAGTCCTCAGGTAATAAATCATATCGCAATCTCTTTTGGGAGTTATCCCATAACTTAATGGCTTCTGCATAAATCTTTCTATCTCTATCATTCGTATACCGTGAAACGTGCCATGTCAAGGGAGAGTCTGTATTCCTTATAAAACTTTGAAATAAGTAAGTGTTAGTTTTAGATGAATATACATTGTTTTCAGAATTGATACTTATTTTTGGTAAATCCTCAAGTATCATTTGAACTGTTACATCTGGAAAACTGATTTTTCTAAACTTCGGATATGAATAATTCAATTCTCTTTTCCAACCAATCAAAATTACTCTCTTACGTTTCTGAAGAACTCCAAAATCTTCTGCATTGAGAACCCTATACTCTACCTCATATCCTACCTTATCAAACGACTCTATAATATCCTCTAAAATTTTTCCTTTTCCAGCAGTCAGAAGTCCTGGGACATTCTCAAAGATAAACAACTTTGGTGAATAATGGGAAATAAATCTTACATACAGCTTATATAAATAATTCCTTGGATCATCTTTCATATTATTACTACTTACAGAACGCCCCATAATAGAATACGCTTGACAAGGTGGTCCTCCTACTACTAAATCAACTTTTTTAGAATCTGATAACTTGACTAGCTCATCTACTTGTTCAAAAACGAAATCAAGGTTTTCTCTCCTAAGTTCAGTGTGTATTACACTGTCGAGTATTTCCTTTGGAATGATAGCCCAAAGTTCATTTCTTGAAATCTCTTTTCTTAAATATTTATAATATAATTCAATATAACCATTCTCTTTTAAGTAATAATAAGATAATCTTGTTTTTAATGTATCACAAGCATGTGTATCCATTTCAACATGGGCTATTGGCCTATATTTCCCAGTTCGTTTAAACCCCTCTGATAAGCCACCAGCTCCCGCAAATAAATCTATGTATTGTATATTAGCTTTCATCTTTTTTTGTTCTCTCTTTATTTAAAATCTATTATAACATTTTACAAACTTACTTTTTCATAGTCTCCTAAAAAATCAACAACTATGGAAGTTTTAGAAGACTACGAAAAAGGAAAATTTATTTAAAATTTGAAATAAAATATCTTAAACCTAGGAACTATTTTTTTATAACAACTTGATATAGTCGCTTTTAGAACTAAAGATGTGGGAGACTACAATCTCTTTTCTACTTTCGTCTATAAAATAAAGTATGACATAGCGTTTAACGACAAGTGCTCGTGTCTCAAATGTGTCATTGATTCTTTTACCATAACGTTGATCTGCATTAAAACCAGCCTCAGGAAAAGTCTTCAAACTTTCCATTCCTTGCAAAAGCTTCGAAACTATCTTCTTGGCAGCAGTTTCATTAGAAAGTACATCACGAATGTAGTCATATATACTTCTCAAAGAAGAGCGAGCACGCTTAGTGAGTGAAAGACTATAGGTTGTATTCATCCTTAACCTCCTCAAGGGGTATCATATTACCCGCTTGATACTCAGCTACACTCTCTGCTACTTCAGCTTTAAGCTGCCTAAACAGTCTTTCTTTTAGCAATTCATCCTCCGTCATTACTGGTATTTGCTCGGTAGCAACAATCGTCTCCAAAAACAAATTAAACGATTTACTCATATCTAAATTATTTGCCTTTACAATTTTTCTTGCCCTTTCCAACAAAATCGGGTTAGTTTGGAAATTTACTTGAACACGCTTCTCTACAACAGTCATAATTAACTCCTTATATATTATTTTATATAATTATATATAGTTTTTTGAAAATAGACAAATTATCTTCATTTTCCAGAAAAACTACGAATAAGTAGGTGGAGGTTAAAATGAAGAAAAAAATACTAAATTGTCTTTTACCGCTAGCTTGTCTAGCGACTGTATCGGTTTCGTGTGGCTCCTCTGCTCAGGCGGCTGTCCTCGGAGATGACTATCCTTCCTCTTGGAAATATGGAGGCTTCGGCGTTGATCCTTGGACCATGTACTGGCGTCAGTGTACATCCTTTGCGGCCTATCGCCTCAGTAACACGAATGGTTTCAACCTACCTGTAGGCTATGGGAATGCCATTACATGGGGAAGCATCGCACGTGCCAATGGTTACCGTGTCGACATGAATCCTGCCGTAGGGAGCATCGCTTGGTTTTCAGCTGGTGTCAACGGGGCCGGTCACATGGGGCATGTAGCCTGGGTTGCTGACGTTCAAGGAGATCAGGTAACGATTGAGGAGTACAACTACGATGTGGGGCAAGGACCTGAGAAATACCACAAACGTAGCTTCCATAAAAGTCAAGTATCCGGCTATATCCACTTTAAAGACCTTGAATCAGGAACTCAGACTAGTAATACAACCAACTCTTCTATCAACATTGGTGATACTGTCCGATTTACAGGTACTTTCCGTGTAACATCTATAGTAGGAAATAACATCACCAGCCAAGATTTAGCAGGAGGCACACCAACCAAACACAATATCGTTGATCCTGGACCTGTTCTTGAAGTTGATGGACAAGGCAATCCAACTTCAGACCAGTACCTCAATCCTGGTGAGACCTTTACTATTCCAGGTAACTTCAAAGTGCTAGCCATTGACCCACCTAGCGATGGCGTCCTCGTCCAAATCGGAAATCGCAAGACTTGGGTAACCCAGTCTGTCCTTGAAAAGGTTTAAATCTATTGAACAATCGTGAGAACGGTTGTTTTTTTGATACTATGAAATCATAACCA
>NZ_JAPVYF010000025.1:0-27099 GCF_041431705.1 Streptococcus sp. 27098_8_74 | reverse complement strand
AGCCAAGGGGATTTTTGAATCTTTCTTGAAATCTTGTGCCAAAAAGTCTGAAAACCTAGTAGTGATAAGGGATTTAGAAATCAAGCGGTAAGATGTGAGTTAGGAGGTTTAAAAAAATATTCTTTTTGAAGGTATAAATTTTGTATTTTAATAAATAGAATCAAAACCAAATAATGTCGTATCGGGAATGGGTGTTTTTAATAAAAAAGATTATCGGTTAAAAATATTTCGAAAATTATAAAACTAACAAAAAGTGGGGTTTTGGAAAATGAAAGCACGAATGTTTTGATGTTTCAAAGGACTTAGATAAAAGTTTTAAATTAATGTTTTCTAATAAAAGTTAAACTTTTACACAATTATTAGTATATATTTGACAATTTAATAATTATAGTATAAAATGGAAATTGTATATAAAGTAATTTGGATATTGAGGAAATTTATTATTATGAGAGATATGTTTAATAAACGCCAACGTTTTTCATTAAGAAAATATAGCTTTGGTGTAGCCTCTGTCCTTTTGGGAGTTTCAATCTTCTCAAATGCGCAGGGTGCCCAAGCTGATGAAACGGTAGCACCAACTACCGCAGGTATGGAAACAACTGCTGAGCCAGATGTCGTCGTGGAGCAATCAACGCCAACAACAGCATCAGTAGCGCCAGCAACAACAGAAAACGCACCAAGTTCAGTCTCTACTGTGGCCTTGGCTAGTGAACAACCGCAATCAGCAGCTCAAAACAGCCAAGCAGCTTCAACAACTAGTCAAACAGCAGCTAGTTCAGAAGCAACTTCTCAGGCTGCATCGCAAGCGAGCTCTGAATCTGCAGTAGCAAATGTTTCATCTGTAGCTACTAGTGCACAAGCTCTTAACTCAACAGCTGTAGCAGAAACTCCAGCTGCTGGTCAAGTATCAGCACAAACAAGTGCGGCTGCTTCAGTTGCGACTGCAGCAGAAACTGCAAGTGCAGAGTCTACAACTAACGCTGTAAATAGCGTCCTTAAAGTAGCGACTAGCGAGTTGGCTGTGACAAGCAGTGAATTGAATGCTGCTGAAGCAAGTCTTAACTCTGAAAATCTCATCAATGCTATGGGACTTGCGGTATCAAACCGTAGCCTTCGTACAACTGATGCGGTTGCTGTTTTGACAAATGCTGGAGCAGGCTCAACAAACCCTGACTTGACAAACCTCGGCTACAAACTTGCCTTTTTGCCAGAGCGTCAACAATACTTTGTTAACATTGATTATATCAACCACCTCAAAGTCGGTCGTGATAACCGTGGGGTTATGAGACCTTATGACTACGTTACAAACGGTAATTACATGGTTGTTGTTAACTATGCCAACCTTGGTATTATTGACTATGTTGATGAAGCAGGAAACAAGATTCCTGGCTCTTCAACATACCGTATCAATAACTCAACTGAAACAATCACAGCAAACGGTAAGACTTACAATAAAATCTACGATGCTGGTGTAACAGAACTTCCACCAGTACCAGCAGGATACCGCATCAAGTATGCATCTGCTGACAAATCAAAAGCTAATGCTTATGTAGATGTCTTGAAGTCAGAACGTCAATACGACTATAACAACGGTATTGCAACTATCCGTTCAGAACGTGCTTGGGACCGTAACCAAACCCGTGTCGTTGACCTTGTTCAATTTGCTAACGGTTCACAAGGTTTGGACGCTTCAATTGATGCCAATGGTGGTGGTCAATACCTAGCTCCAGGTTACCGTTACCACATTATCGTTGAAAAAGACACGAAAGATGTTACTAAAGCCACAAGTCAAACAGTGACTTACACTGGTGCTGATACGAAGACACCAGCTGCTAACACTCAAAATGACTTTAGCTTCAATGGTAAAGAAGACCCTACAACCAACACAACAACTTGGACAGAAACTAGTCACACTTATGGCACAGTTAAGACTCCAGTTGTTATTGGTTACTACGCCGATAAAGCTGTAGCAGGTGGTAAGACAGTTACTCCGGATGCACCAAATGCAACAGACACAGTGACATACAAAGCCTTTGGTAAATTTATCGCTGTGGATGAAAATGGAAATCCAATTCCAGGTGTATCAACAACTGCCTACACTAACGATTCAAATGATGCAACTAAGATGATTGCCATCGACAAGACGCTTCCAAGCATTCCTGGCTACACTGTTAAAGTTATCCCTGCATCACCATCAAATCCAGGTGAAGATACTCGTGTCGTTTACGTAGCAATCGTTAACGATGTGACTAAGGCGACGAAACAAACTGTAACTTTCCAAGGTGCTGGCGATAAAACACCAGCTGCAGATGTGAAATCTGACTATACCTTTGCAGGTAAGGATAACCAAGCGACTGGTAAGGTGACTTGGAACGAAACTAGCCACACTTACGGTACAGTTAAGGTTCCTGTTGTGAATGGCTACTTTGCCGATAAAGCTGTAGCAGGTGGTAAGACAGTTACTCCAGATGCTCCAGAAGCGACTGATACAGTAACCTACAAGGCCTTTGGTAAGTTCGTCATTGTTGATGAAAATGGTAACCCAATTGCAGGTGTGTCTGATACTGCCTACATCAATGATCCTAACGATCCAACTAAGATGATTGCGGTTGACAAGAACTTGCCAACTATCCCAGGTTACACTGCTAAGGTAGTCCCTGCAACACCAGGTGACTTGTCTAGCGATACTAAGGTTGTTTATGTTAAGAACGATCAAAAAGCAAGTGTTGTTTACCGTGATGAAACAAGTGGTTCAACCCTTGAAACTGTTGCCTTGGCTGGTAAGTCTGGCGAAGCAGTTAACTATTCAACAGCTGAACGTATCAAACATTATCAAGACCTTGGCTATGTCCTTGTAACAGATGGTTACCCAGCTGGTGCAAGCTTTGACTTGGATAGCACAGTTGACCAAACTTGGACAGTAAGCTTCAAACGTGTAGCACTTGACTTTAATCCAGACAATGCACACGAACCTGGAACTCCAATCTATCCTAACCAACCAAACGGACCAAAATGGCCAGCTAAGGATGCTTACCTTAAAGATGTGACATACACTGTTCACTATGCAAGCAAAGATAGCAATGCTAAATTGCCAGCAGACAGTGTTCAAAAAGCACAATGGAAACGTTCATTGACGCTTGACTCTGTAACAGGTGACATTCTTACAGCAGGTGAATGGAAAGCGGATAAGACTAAGTTCGACCTTGTAATCACACCATTGGTTAACGGTTACTTCGCCGATAAAGGTCGTGTGGCTTCTCAAGATGTTACTATGGACAGCAAGGTTGAGACTGTCACTTACACTAAATTTGGTAAGATTATTGCCGTTGACGAAAAAGGTAATCCAATCCCAGGTGTTGAAGCCGTTACTTACACAAATGATCCTAACGATCCAACTAAGGCTGCTATGACCCTTGTTCCTGAAGTGAAAGGTTACAAGGCTGATAAGACAGGTGTGACACCAAGCAACCCAGGTGAAGATACAAAGGTTGTTTACAAGGTGGTTAATGCAGAACCTGCTAAACCAGCAGTGAACAAAGAAGTTGGTACTATCGTCGTTATCTACCGTGATGAATATGGTAACCAAATCAAGATGCCACTTGTAATCACTAACTCTGTTGGTGCTGAAGTTGACGTTCATGGTGATCGCTACATCTACCGTAACGGTGTGAAATACGAATTGATCCGTCAAGAAGGTAAATCTACAGACAAGATGACAGAAGGTCAAACAGTCGTGACTTACATCTACCGTAAGGTCGAAGACGGCTCAACACCATCAAACGGTAATGGCGGACAATCTGGAAGTTCAACATCTAAGGCTGTCAAAGCAACTTCAAACGGATCTAAGGGTTCTAAAGGTTCTGGATCTGGTTCAGCAGCTGATGGCGCTTCAGATGGTAAAGGTTCAGATAAGAAGAAATCTGGAAACAAAGATGGTAAGAAGGCAGATGGTTCTGATAAAGCTAAAGAAGGCGATGAACAATTGCCAGTAACAGGTGAGTCAGATAACAACCTCGCAGCAATGGGTGTTGTTGTTATGGGACTTATGTCAGGGCTTGCGGCTATGAATCGTCGTAAAAACCAAGACTAAGATTTCCACACCTTATCTCTCATAAATTCCAAAAATAAAATCTCTCTCGAGTGTCATTTGCTCGGGAGAGATTTTTTTGGTCTTTTCAGATAAAAAGTGGGAAAACTATCAAAGCCATGAATCTTTTAAGCAGTATTCGGCTTGATAAGGTACAATAGAGTAAGACAAAACGAATGAGGAGACTGTCATGAAGTTTTTACATACGTCAGATTGGCATGTGGGGCGAACCCTCAATGGCTGGTCTTTGCTGGAGGAGCAGGAGTGGGCTTTTCAACAGATTGTGGATTTGGCAATTCGTGAACAGGTGGATGGGGTTATCATTGCTGGGGATCTCTATGACCGTGCGGTTCCGCCTGTGGATGCCATTAAACTTTTTAATAAGACCTTGGCACGTTTGGTCTTGGAGGAGCAGATTCCCGTCTATGCCATTAGTGGTAATCACGATGGGGCAGAACGCTTGCATTTTGGGCGAGACTTTTTTCAACCTCAGGGCCTTCATTTAAGCACACGTTTGGAGGAAGCCTTTGAGCCGATTGAGTTGGAGGATTGCCAGATTTTTCTGCTTCCCTTTATCGATCCTATTGATGCTCGGATTTATTATAAGGATGATGGGGATAAAGAGATTCAGGGGATTGGTGATGCTTTAGCCTACATTCTTGAGGATATGGAAAAAGCCTTTAATCCCGACAAGTCCCATATCTTGGTGACGCATTTTGCGGTTTCTAAGAAGGATGATAGCGATGGTCAAAGTCTACGGGAATTGATGTTGTCTGAAACTAGCAATACGGTAGGTGGCCTTACCAATGTGACCAGTGACCTTTTCAAGGCTTTCGATTATGTGGCCTTAGGGCATATCCATACGCGTTTTGCCAGTCCGACCAAGCGCGTGCAATATTCAGGCAGTCCAATCGCCTTTAATGTCAAGGAAGCCAAGCGTAAGGAAGAAAAGGGTGTCTATATTCTTGAATTGGATGCGTCTGGTGATTTGTCTCAGATCTTCCATCCTCTAGAGGTCAGACGGCCGATTGTGGTTTTACAGGCGCCTTTTGAAACCTTGATGTCACCTGAATTTTATAAGGAGCAACCTTGTCAAAAGGCCTGGTTTGCCTTTGATATTCAATTGTCCAGCCGTAAGGAATTAGAGGGCATCAATGTGCGTGCCCGTCTGGAAGAGATTTATGGGACAGACATTGTAGAAATCACTTTCAGTCGTTTGGGTGATGTCAGGGAAGAAAGCTTGACTGTTGATCAGCACTTAAAAGATTTGGAAATGCAGTCTCCACAGGAAATTGTCTCTGATTTTTACCAGACAGTGACTGGGGGCGATGTCTTGTCTGAGAGACAAACTGCCCTTGTGGAAAGTATTTTTGAGGAGATTGGAAGGAGTGGACAATGAGACCAGTTCAGTTAGAATTGACCAATTTTGGACCTTATCGTAAGGAAGTCATCAATTTCACCCAGTTCGACCACGCTCCCCTCTTTTTGATTGGTGGGGACACGGGGGCTGGTAAGAGTACCCTCTTTGATGCCATGACGGTTGCCTTGTTTGCCACAACCAGTGGTGATCGTAATGTTGAAGAGATGAGGTCAACCTTTGCTGGTCCAGAGGATGATTTGACCAAGGTAACCTTTTATTTCCAACAAGGCAAGCATCTTTATCGCATTGAGCGAGTGCTCCAGCAGGAGAGAGCCAAGCGAGGTGGTGGTACGACCATGCAAAAAGCGACGGCTTCTCTAGTCATTGTGGATAAAATTGGTGGTCAGGAGATTGAAAAGCTTGGGGATAAGATCAAGGAAGTGAGTGACCAGATTGAGCAGATTTTGGGGCTCAATGCTGAGCAGTTCAAGCAGATTATTCTCCTACCGCAAAATGATTTCAGCCGTTTCTTGAAAGAAGATTCCAAGACCAAGACTCAAATTTTAAAGAAAATCTTTGGAACGGGTATTTTTGACCGTTTTCAAAAGAGCTTGGAAGAGCGTCTTCGTCAGAGCAATAAGGATATGGATAAGCGCCAAGCTCAGCTAGATGGCCATTTTGCCAGTCAGGTGTGGTCTGAGGAGGAATTAGCAGTCTTGATCCAAACGCCAGCCTCTGAAAAATTGGCACGCCTTGAAGAGCTTTTGTCTCAGCGTCAAGAAAGTCTTACGGAGCAAAAAAGCATCTTGAAGGATGCCTATGAGGATTTGGTTAAACTGCAGAAGAGCTTGCAAACTGCCCAAGATTTGGCAAAGATTTTCCAAGAATTGAAGCAAGCCAAGGAGCGTTACCGTCTGGAAATTGAGGAAGGTGCTCAGGAACAGGCAGAAGCCAAAGTGCATCTGGAGGAATTGCAGTTCGCTCAAGGTCTGCAGGAAACCATTAGTAGCCTTAAACAATATCAGAAACAGTTGTTGCAATTAGAGCAGGATCTTGAAATCGCTCAGGAAGAATTGAGTGAAAAGCAGCAGGCTTTTGAGGGAGTTAAGGCTCAAAAAGAGGCACTCGCAGCTCAATCTAAGGACTCTCTTCAAAAAGAAGAGGAGCTTGAAACTTGGAAAGAGGATATTATCTATGCTCAGAGTCTTGTCCGAGAGCAGGAGAAAATCAAACGTTCAAGCACTAACTACAAGCAGTTGGAAGAAACCTATCAACAGGCGTCGAAAAAGATTGAGACGCTTAACAAGTCCTTGTCAGATTTGGAGGCCAATCGCCTAAGTTTAGATAGCTTGCATGAAGCCGAAAAACTCCTCCAGTCTGTGGGTTACAATGTGGATAATCAACTGGCTCAGGACCTGAAAGAAATAGAGGACTTGAAGCAGGAGTTGGCCAAGACGGAAAAACGTCAACAAGGGTTATCTTTGGATATTGACCAAGTTCAAGAAAGTCTCAAGGAATTGGAAGACCAGTTAGCAACCACTTTAGCTTCACGTCGTCAACTCATGATTGCCCAGTTGCAGGCAGAATTAGAGGATGGACAGCCATGTATGGTTTGTGGTTCCATTGACCATCCTAAGGTCGATGGGACACAGGCGAATGAAGCGGCCTTGAAGGATCTCATGAATCAGGTGGAGGAACTTCAAGCTCAAAAAGAAAAGAAAGTCGCTACCTTGTCAAACCGTCAGGCTACCTTGAGCGAAGTTGAATCTAAACGTCAAGATTTGCTTGACCAAGTGGCTAAAGTCAAGCTAGCTCTCGAAAAACACTATCAAGAACTCCAGGAGCAAGTTAAGGGACAATTTGATTTTGATTTTTCAGAGGACTATGAAGCAGACTGTGGACAAGCCTTACTCCGAAAGGTTGAGCAGTATTATCAAGATCTACACAAACGCTTTGATAAGGAAGAGGCAGATCGTGTCCATTATCAAGAGAAGTTAGGGCAAGCTCAGGAAAAATTGATAGATTTGGCTAAAGCCTATCAAGAGGCTAAGGCGGCGCTTGACCAAGCTAAGGAACGTCTTAAGGAGTTACAAGAAGCTCATCAAGAGCTTGAATCTGTTGAGGTTTATCAAGAACGTATTTCCCTAGCAAAGCAGGAGTTGGACCTCTACAATAAGCAAGTCAAGGAAAATAGTGGAGCCTACAACCAACTTCATGCTGACATTCAAGGCATCAAGGGGCAACTTGAGAGCTTAACCAAGTCTAAAGAAAATGCTAGCCAAGAAACTAAGCGTTTATCGGCTGAACTAGACCAAAGTCTTATGGCTGAAGGGGCCCTCACCAATGACCTAGAGCAAATCCAGCTTTGGCTTCTTGAGGTGAATAAGCAAGCGATTCCTGAGCTCCAGGCTCAATTGACAAGCTACCAAACTCTTAAACAAGAGTTGAAGGCGCAGATTGTCAAGGGTCAAGAGCTTATCAAAGACCAAGAAAAGCCAGACCTTGGCAATCTAACACAAGCAGTAGAGGATTGTCAGGAGAGCTATGATAAGCAGCTGGCTCAGGTGTCTGTCATTGAGAAGGGGATTAAAGATGCGACGGCTACCTACCAAGCGGCCAAAACCCTTCAAGACAGTAATCAAGAGGCCTTTAAAGCTCACCAAGAGCTCAGCGATCTGGTTAAGGTGGTTAAGGGAGAAAATACAGCACTAACTGGACGACTCAATCTTGAAGTCTATGTTATCCGTCAGTATTTCCAACAAATCTTAGACTATGCCAATGCTAACTACATCGGTCTCTTAACGGATAACCGCTATTCCTTTGTCTTGAGTGAAGAAGGGCGTCGGGCGCGTGATCACTTTGGTTTGGACATCAACGTCTATGACCAGCTGACAGGTAGCGAGCGTTCCGTCAAATCCTTGTCTGGAGGAGAAACCTTTATCGCTGCACTGGCTATTGCCCTATCCCTCTCAGAGGTGGTGCAAAATACTAGCAAAGGTGCTGTTGTTGAAGCTCTCTTCATCGACGAAGGGTTTGGCTCACTGGATAAGGAAGCCCTGACCAAAGCCATCGCTGTTCTGGAACAAATCGGTGAAAACCGTATGGTCGGTGTCATCAGTCACGTGGACGACATGAAAGAAGGCATCGCCCAACAATTAGCTATCATCAAGTCGCATGATGGCAGTAGCCGTATTAAGATTGTGGATAAAGGGTAAAATATAAAAACTAAATTACTATCAATTAACGAGAATCAAAAGATATATCCTTTAACAGGAGTCTATTATCTGAGGAATAACTATCTTAGAAAATGTTCAATAGGCAATAGTTCCCCAAGTCTGTAGAATCCTACTTGTTGACGATTTAATTCAAGCTATTTTTAGTGGAACCTGAGTTTCTTCTTATAGAAAACGTTTTTTGTTATATTATTTCTTAAAGCAAGAAATTCCTAAGAAGTATAACTTCTTAGGAATTTTTTTTTCATTGCTTATAAGTAGTCTACTGCAAGAATAGGAGTGTTCTTTTTAGCCGGTACACGAGTTTTAACACCATTATTCCCTTTAGGGAGACGTAATTTTGTAGTTCCTTGATTTGAAGAATTTGTTTGGTGTCTGTAGTTAACAGGGATACGTGTTTTCACACCGTTATTGCCTTTAGGAAGACGAAGTTTTTTAGCATTTGTTGGTGTAACTGGTGTTACAGGTTTTTCAGCTGTTCCTTCAGTCACTTCCT
The DNA here is from genome assembly GCF_041431705.1 of Streptococcus sp. 27098_8_74. Classification (NCBI taxonomy): domain Bacteria; kingdom Bacillati; phylum Bacillota; class Bacilli; order Lactobacillales; family Streptococcaceae; genus Streptococcus; species Streptococcus sp. 27098_8_74. The sequence goes on along the minus strand of NZ_JAPVYF010000025.1, from coordinate 17,923 downwards.
TGTAAATATAAGTGATTGTAACAGTATTTGAGATACGAATTTTGTGTGACTTAATTTCTTGGTCATCAATTAATTGTAGCTCATATGTTTTACCATTTGCCTGGATTGTTTTAGGAGCAGTCGGGAAATAGGCATAGTAAGCTAAATCAATATCACGTCTAACCATGTTGACTTGGATTGGAGCAATTTCCTGTCCCTTATTATCGACAAAACGGGCCTGTTGCGCGACAGTTGGCGCAAGGTCAACATCATCGTAGAAGTAGGTAACATCAATAATAGGACTTGAAGCAATCCCTTTTTTAGGTGCGCCGTAATTACTCTTATTGTTAAGCACCATGTCGTCGTATTTAGCAAAATACCATGTTTTTCCGTTTTCATCGGTAACCGTTGCTGGCGCAAAAGCAGCTGTGTCGTATTCAGTGAAAGCAGGAGTTTTAATCGTTGCGTAAAGCACATCTTTTTGAGAGCTAAATTGTGAGTAACTTGCTTCGGTTGTTCGACGGATGTGATGGATACGAACTTCTGACACACGCTCATCAACTGTTGGTGTGTTTACAACTGGACTTGATTCTTCAAGATTTATAGGAGTTGTATTTTCAACTGCTGGTGCAGGAGTACTTGCAGGTGTAGTTACCTCCTCACTAAGGATAGCAGTGCTCGCCGAGTTAACCTCAGTGGCAGTATTAGCGGTAGTAGCTGTGTTTACTGATTCGTGAGCTAGATTGACATCAACGGCTGAAGCAGGGATGTTTTCAACAACTAGGTTTTCAAAAGCCTCTGTAGTGGGAAGGTTTACTGGCAATTCTTGTTCATCTGCAAGTGCAGAAGATGATAGACCAAGTGCTAAAATTGCAGCACTAAGACCAATAGTAGCATGTAATTTCTTATTCATGTTTATTAATTCCTCCTTGATTTACACTGATTATATCATGCCCTGATAACAAATGTCAAAAAATTAGAGAATGTGTTTAGGAGGTTTTTTCTTGATAAGAAGCAACTGATAATGCTTTATAAAAAACATAACAGTAGTATTTAGTTAACATATTTATCAATATTGTTTTCTTCTTATATCCTTCTATAGAACTCATGATATCCATTTTTTTATCTAATAATATTTTTATAATCAAAAAAATTAATAAAAAGCGATGTGATAATTTTATTTAATAATTTAAGGCTATTAGGAGACTAAAATATCTAATTTAGAGTACTAAATGAATATTTTTTGTAAAATGATGCCGGTTTTGATGAGGGTGAGATTAGGTGTCATTAGCTTCTACGAGATATTATCTTACTTAGATAAAAATAAGTTTAATCCCCGAAAAAGCTTATTTTTATAAACCTCATTGTGGTAGTTTTATCGTTTTTCTTTTCATTGAATGACTTGATTGCGCTTCTGAGTTTCACATATATGAATTACTTCAAGAGTGATAGTAATTTAATGGCATCCTACCGACATACTAATTTGGACTACAAGATGTGAATCATAAATTTGAAGAAGTCCAGGTTTGGATTGATAGAAGAGCCTCTCAGACCAAGAGCAAACCATCAGTTCTCACGCTAGACTTCTTAACTGTCGGTTTTTGAAATAAAAGTAATCTAATTTGGAATAGATTTAATCTATTAGAAAATTAAGTGATATTATGGTATAATTTAATGTTGTTAAGTCTCGAAAAAATAAGGAAAATGATATGAAGTGTATGGGATTTCAGATCTTGTGTGACAATGAAAACAGTTATAAACATTTTTTGATAGTCCTATTGTATTATGACTTTTTGAGACAAGAAAAAATATCACAGCTAGAAAAGTAAGAAAATGACAGAAAAAATTTCCGTAATTATTCCCGTTTACAATGTAGAAAATCAACTCCAGACCTGTTTAGACAGTGTTTTGGGGCAGACCTATCAAAATCTTGAAATTATTCTCATCAATTATGGCTCAATAGATAATAGTGATGCCATTTGCCGTAGTTATGCTGCTAGGGATTCTCGTATCCTCTATTTTAAAAAGGATAATGGAGGGCTTTCAGATGCTCGCCATATTGGTATTCGTCAGGCTAAGGGAGCTTACGTCACCTACGTGGATGCTGAGGATTGGGTAGAGTCTACTTATCTGGAGGAACTTTATAAGACTCTGCAGGCCCACAAGGCGGATATCGCAGTGGCCAATTACAGTGTCTATAAGGAATCGGAAGATCTCTTTTATTTTTATATCAAAGATGAAGATTATTATGAGCAGGTTTATTCACCGGCTCAGATTATTGATGGTCTCTTTGAAGAAACCAATAACATTAACATCGCTCTGATTTCTGCGACAGGCAAACTCTACAAACGTTCTTTGTTTAATGACTTGCTTTTTCCAAAAGAGCATGCAGGGGAGGATGGCTTTTTCAACCTTAAAGCCTATCTCATGAGTGAGCGTACGGTATATCTCAACAAGGGACTTTATGTATATCGTGAGAGTCCAGAGATGCCATCAGCGACTTGGATGCAAGACTGGATGATGACCTTGGTTTATGCCATGGAAGAACGCTTGGCTATTGTTGCTAGTCATGGTTTCCCTCTGGAGAAATACATGGTCACCTACCGTCAGATGCTAGAGGCTTGCTTGAAAAATGTGGAGGAGCAAGGTCTCACGGATTCTGATGCCTACCGCTCCATTCAGGAGAAATTCCAGGTCTTGAGTTTAGCTCCTCAACGTTATGAGACTAAAAAGCGTGCTATTGTTCTTGCGGCTAACTATACTTATGTTGACCAAGTGCTTACGACCATCAAATCCATCGTTTTCCATCATCGCAACATTCGTTTTTACTTGATTAATGATGATTTCTCTCAAGAGTGGTTTAGAGGACTAAACCGTCATCTGGCTGCCTTTGGTAGTGAAGTGATTAACTGTCGTGTGGATAGTAGTCATATCAAGCAATACAAGACTAATAGCAACTATGCAAGCTATCTTCGCTATTTTGTAGCGGACTTTGTGTCTGAGGAACAGGCCCTTTATTTGGATAGTGACATGGTGGTTACAGGTTCTCTAGAGGACCTCTTTACCCTTGATTTGCAAGGTCGACCTTTGGCTGCCGTGCGTGATTATGCTATTCAGGTTCAGGATCGCCAAGCGATGTTTGATGCTGGCTTCATGGTGATTGATACGGCTTATTGGAAGCAGTACAACATGAGACGTCACTTTATTGACATGACTAGCGAATGGCATGATAAGGTCCCATTTGCGGAGCAGTCCATTCTAAACATGGTCTTCCGTAACAACTGGTTGCCCTTGTCTTTTGACAACAACTATGCGGTTACCAAGTCTAGTTTAGCTGGTTTCCATCTGCCAAATGGTCAAGACTATCCTAAGGTTGTGCATTATGCCTCACACCGTAAGCCTTGGTTACCATTGGCTTGCCAAGCTTATCGCGAGGTCTGGTGGTTCTATGCTCAAATGGATTGGTCAGAGGTTGCTGAAAATGCCACTTTATTGCCACTTTCAGAGGACATGATTTATCCTAAGGGCCGTCCGTTTACTTGTTTGATTTACACCAACATTTCAGAAATTCCGCATTTGACGGACCTTATCTCGGCTCTTCCTAAGGTACAGTTTAAAATTGCCTCTCGACAGCATGTGACAGATAAACTGGCCCAATTGATTACCTATCCAAATGTGACGGTTTACTCAGCCATTGCGGGCTTAAATGGGCTAGATTTGGAATTGTTGCGTACCAGTGACTTGCTTCTAGATATCAATCCAGGAAGAAAAGTAGTGGAAATTCTTGATGCCTTTAGGTTTGAAAACAAACCGATTTTAGGGTTCGAGGACCTTAAGTCAACCAAGCATAACCAACAAACCTACTCAAGAGATCGTTGGAAAGAGATGGCTGAGACCATTCGCCAAATGCGTAAGAAGAGCCTGTAATCCTTTGCTTGGATAAGTAGGCTGAACTGGCGTCTCTGTCTCGTTTCAATCGAAATAACATCATCCTGTCTATGGGCAGGAAATAGGAGTAATAGTGAAAAAAATTAGTCAATCGATAATCACCAAACGTGTCTTATGGACCCTCTTTTTCCTCTTTATTTATTGTTTGGGAAATCAATTGGTTCTACCGTTTGTGGATTTGAAAAATGCAAATATCTTTGGGGGAGCCATAGGTTCCTTGGCTTTCTCTAGTGCCATGATGGGGGGAAACCTCAGGTCCATGTCTCTATTTTCAGTGGGCTTGTCGCCCTGGATGTCGGCCATGATTCTCTGGCAGATGTTTTCTTTCTCTAAGAAAATGGGCTTGAAAAATCTTCCCATTGAGATTCAGGACCGTAGACGCATGTATTTGGCCCTAGGGATTGCCATTGTTCAATCTTTGGCAGTATCCTTGAATTTACCTATCGTTTCAGGGGTTAATGCTAGTCTCGCTATTTTCATGAATACCATTTTATTAATTGCCGGGACCTTCTTCTTGGTTTGGCTATCAGACCTCAACTCACTCTTTGGGATTGGAGGCTCCATTGTTATCTTGATGGCAAGTATGATGGCCAATCTGCCCTATCAAATCATGGATAGTATTGAAAAGCTAGGTATCGGTTGGGATGTCTTGCTTCCTCTGATTCTATTCAGTTTGGTCTTCCTCTATATTTCAGGGGTTGTGCAGAGGGCTAGATACCGTATCTCAATCAATAAAATCAATATTCATAACCGCTTTAAACAGTATTCTTACTTGGATATTATGCTGAATCCAGCCGGAGGGATGCCTTTCATGTATGCCATGTCGCTGGTTAGTATTCCGCAGTATGTTTTTATGCTGATTCAATTTATCCATCCTGAAAGCAAGTGGACCAGTGGTGCCATCAAGTCTTTGACAGTCGGTCAACCTCTTTGGTTGGTTGTTTATCTGATCATGCTCTTCGTTTTAGGGTTAGCCTTTGCCTTCGTTAATGTCTCTGGTGAGCAAATCTCTGAGCGAATGCGCAAGTCAGGTGAGTATATCTACGGTGTTTATCCAGGCCAAGAAACTAGTGCCTATATCAACCATTTGGTGCTTAGACTTGGTTTTATCGGTGCCCTTTATATGCTCTTTATGGCAGGTGCTCCAATGCTGATTATCTTGGTCAATCCGGATTATTTACAGCTTAGTATTATTCCTGGTACCTTCTTGATTTTTAGCGGTATGATTTACAATGTTAACGAGGAAATGAAAGCCTTGAAGCTTAACACTTCCTACACCCCACTTTTTGAAAATGTATAAACTCTCACCCCTCGTGGGGTTGAGAGGCAGGCTGGTGATGTGTGATCGGTCTGCCCCTCAATCTCAAGTATTGTGATGAAAAGACAATGAAGGAGAACTCATGTATTATTTTATTCCAGCTTGGTATGGACAGACGGATGAATTTTGGAAGACGGTCATTGATCCTTGGTACCGTATCCGCCAAAAAATTGAATTTGATGACAGCTTGCACCAAGTTCGTATCTTTCAGGATGAGGACTTAGCCCCTCAGCTTTTGCTTTTGGCCTACCAACCACATTTGCGTTATTTCTTGCACCGTCATGATGTCTTGGAAGTTGGCTATACAGCTATTTTTGACTTGATTCAGGGTATCACTGATGAAGATATGAAAAATCTTCAGGTGACAGATTTGGAATGGCCAGAAGGGGCTACCTTTGTTCACACACCATTTGCTATCGTGGTGCAATGCCAACACAAGCGTTATGCCGAGATTGAGTTTGGCTCAGAAGGCTTTATTGGCATGATTCGCTACTATAAGGATGAGCAAATCATTCGCGAAGACATCTACGATGACCGCGGTTTTATCTCAAGTAGTCTTTATTATGAAGGTGGACAACCAAGCTATCGAAACTATCTTAATGCCAAGGGAGTTTGGCAACTCTGTCATTTCTTTGATGGTCGTGGGATTGTAGCCAATCCTCGTACGGAAGGTCGTTTTAATAAGAGTTACTACGGTGACCTTTCAGAAGTTATCTGGGAATTTTTGACTAAATTCTTGGACGAAAAGGTAGAACCAGAGGACCGTTTTGTTATTGCCTCAGATCTACGCCATAACAAGTACCTCTTTAAACATTTGCCAGCAGCCAACACTAAGATTTTGACTTGGTTCGCAGAACGTAATCAGGACGATAGTATTGACACCTATGAAGCCTTTCTGCCGCAAGTGGACTTGTTGATTGCTGACCGTTACGATTACTTGGAGCAGCTTCAGGTTGCCTATCCAGAAGAGGCTAAGAAACTCAAACACATGGCTTCTTTCGATACCCGTTTAGCTTTGGGAACCAGTCAACGTGTCAAAGAGTCTAAAATCTTTTATCAGGTTGACTTCGATCAGTTGGATTTAGAGGCTATTTATCAAGTCTTGGCTTTTGTGGCTAAGTATCCTAAGACACAGGTTGAATTTGGAGCATTTAATGCCAATCCAGAGCAACTTGCTAGCCTGCAAAATCAAGTGGAAAAAATGATTGAAGAACGATTGAGTCCAGATGTCTTTGAAGAGGTTGTCGAAAGTAGTGGTGCAGAAAATAAATTGGAAGAAAATAATGAAATCGTCAGCCGATTTTCTTTCCAAGACCTGCGTGACGAGACTGCCCTTATCAAGGCTCTTCAGTTTACACGCCTCATTGTCGACTTGAGCAAGGAACCTAATCGTTATACACAGATTGCTGGAATTAGTGCTGGTATTCCACAAATTAACCGTGTGGCGTCTGAGTATGTGACCCACCAAGAGAATGGTTATATCTTGAAGCACTTGTCCGATTTTGAAAAAGGGGCTTACTACTATTTGGGACAGTTGAACAACTGGAACCGTTCCCTTATCTACTCAATTGAGAAAATTAAGGAAAACACAGGAGACCGTTTGGTACAAAAATGGGAAAATTGGTTGAAGGAGGAGCAGAATGACCAAGGATAATCGTCTGAAGATACTACAAGTTGGATCATCCAACTGGTCAGAAAATCAGGAAATTCCTGAAAATATGAAATGGTATTATTGCAATCTTGGTCAGCTTGAGACCTTACAAGAAACCATCGAAGAAGACGAAATCAAGGCTTTTACAGCGGTTATTGTGGACAGTCTTGCCGGTCTTGAGGAATTGATGGCTATTAAAGAGTATTTGATTCCTCACACTATTTTCTTTGATCAAACGATTGAAGTGCCAGATGAGAGTCTCCTTCAGTTTCTGAAGGAAGTTTGTGCTGTGCCAACTGATTTTTCAAATCAAGGGCAGTTGCTCTTTACCCTTTCAAAAGCGCTCTTTTCAGGGCAGTACGGGGATAAGATGTTTCCTTTCACGACCCAGGTTAACCCCAATTTTACTGGCCAAGTGACCTACCACGGTCATGAAAATGTCATTTTAAAAGGTGATTATGGTCAAGATTTTAGTCCTGTCTTGGACTGGACCTATAATGTCAGAGCCAGCAAGGAAAACCCTATCGAGCTTTGGTTGGAATTCGAAAAAGAGGAGACTTGTGAGTGTCGCTTGATTCTCAATCTTTTGCCAGAAGGTTCGGTCGCAGGTATTTTCAAGACCTATATCGTTTCAGAAGAAGAAATGCGCAAGGGGGCCATTGTCCTTGATGAGGACACGACCTTCCTCCTGTCTGCTAGTCTTGAGATGAAAGGCCAAGGTCAGATTACAATCGGTGGGCTCCACCAACGTTTGACCCGTTTCCAATTCGGGAAATTTGTACTTGGTGGTGGAATTCTCCACGATAGCAAGCGTCAGGAAATCAACTATTTCTTTTATCCTGGGGACTTCAAGCCACCTTTGTCAGTTTACTTCTCAGGTTTCCGTCCTGCCGAAGGTTTTGAAGGTTTCGGAATGATGAAGGGGATGGGAACACCATTCTTGCTCTTCTCAGACCCTCGTCTCCAAGGGGGAGCCTTCTACATGGGAACTGAAGAGCTTGAAAATAGCATCAAAGACACCATCCAACATTACTTGGACTATCTAGGATTTGACAATAGTCAGCTCATTCTCTCAGGAATGTCCATGGGAACCTTCCCATCAATGTACTATGGTGCGGACTTTGAGCCTCATGCTATCATCATGTCTAAGCCTCTAGCCAATGTTGGTACTATCGGTAATCGTGCCAGACTCTTGGCGCCAGAGGTCTTTCCAACAGGGATTGATGTCTTGCATTTGCAGACAGGCCGTTTGGATAATGAGGGTGTCGAGGCCCTTAATCAGAAGTTCTGGGATAAATTTGAAAAAGCAGACTTCTCAAATACAACTTTTGGTCTTTCCTACATGAAAGACGAGGATATGGATCCGACGGCCTACGAGGACATTACCAAGTCTCTCTATTACTCAGGGGCTAAGATTCTCAGCAAGGGAACGTCAGGTCGACACAACGATGATTCTTATACGGCGACAACTTGGTTTGTTAATTTTTACCGTATGATTTTAGAAAATGATTTTGGAAGGAAGGAGTAAGAATGTTCAGAAACAAGAAATCAGAAATCTTGTGGGGCTTAAACCACAAAGCCTACATGTATGGCTCAAAAATTGTTAAGCGCCAAGATGGTTCTGTGCAATTTTACAATCCTTTGGTGCCATCAGGAACGGAAATCCAGTCTTGGGTGGCCATCCAAAACTACCAAGCTGGTCGTACCCAACCTGCCCTCCCACTTTTGAAAAAAGGGCATAGTTATGACTTGACGGCCAATCTTGAAGCTGTCCCAACAGGCTCAGTCTTTTTGAAAGTCAGCTTTTTGGACCGTTATGACAATGAAATTAAACAGTTGATTGAAAAGAGTACCCAGATGACCTTTGTTTACCCTCACGAGGCCTATACCTACCGTATTTCCCTCTTGAGTGCTGGGGTCAAAGAGCTAGATTTCTACAACTTAAAACTGGAAGAAACAGGAGAAGAACATGTTTAAACAACTGAATCCTATTCTCCCTGTTAAGGAGATACTCAAGGAAATTAACGGCCTAGCCGATGAAATGGCTGGTTTGAGCAACCTTGAGTTGAAAAATAAAACGCAGGAATTTAAGGAGCGTTTGGCTCAAGGAGAAAGCTTGGACGACCTCCTGCCTGAAGCCTTTGCGGTTGTTCGTGAAGCGGATAAGCGCGTGTTAGGCATGTTCCCTTATGATGTTCAGGTCATGGGAGGAATTGTCATGCACCAAGGTCATATCGCTGAGATGTACACTGGTGAGGGGAAGACCTTGACGGCTACCATGCCAGTCTACCTTAATGCCTTGTCAGGTGAAGGGGCTATCCTTGTTACGACAAATGAATACTTGGCTATCCGTGACGCTGAGGAAATGGGTCAGGTCTACGAGTTCCTAGGTTTGACGATTGGTGTTCCCTGTGTGGAAGGCAGCAATGAGATGGAACCGGCAGAAAAGCGTGCCATCTATCAATCAGATATCGTTTACACGACCAATTCTAGCTTAGGTTTTGACTATTTGATTGATAACCTTGCTTCTAACCAAGACGGAAAATACATGCGTCCCTTTAACTATGCTATTGTCGATGAGGTGGATTCTGTCCTCCTTGACAGTGCACAGACACCTTTGATTATCTCTGGTGCGCCCCGTGTTCAGTCTAACTACTATGGGATGATGGATACGCTTATGACCACTTTGGTCGAGGGTGAGGACTATATCTTCAAAGAGGAAAAAGGGGAAGTCTGGTTGACTACTAAAGGGGCTAAGGCTGCTGAAAATTACCTTGGTATCGGTAACCTCTACGATGAGGAAAACAGCACCTTTGCCCGTCACCTGCTCTTTTCTCTTCGTGCCCACTTGCTCTATAAAAAGGACAAGGATTATATCATTCGTGATGGCAAGAAGGGACCCGAAGTGGTACTTCTTGATAAATCGACAGGTCGTCTCTTGGAATTGACCAAGCTCCAAGGTGGACTCCACCAAGCCATCGAAGCCAAGGAATTAGTGGCCTTGTCACAAGAAACCAGAGCCATGGCTTCGATCACTTACCAAAGTCTCTTTAAAAAATTCAAGAAAATTTCAGGGATGACTGGTACTGGTAAGGTTGCGGAAAAAGAATTTCTCGATACCTATGGCATGAAGGTCATTCAAATCCCAACCAATCGTAAGAAACAACGTATCGACTATCCAGATAAGATTTATGCGACCCTACCAGAGAAGGTCTTTGCCTCTTTAGAGTATGTTAAGCATTATCATGAAAAGGGAAATCCAATCTTGATTTTCGTTGGTTCGGTGGAAATGTCAGAGCTTTATTCTTCTTTGCTTTTGCGTGAAGGAATTGCTCATAACCTCCTAAATGCCAACAATGCGCCACGTGAGGCTGAGATGATTGCTGAGTCAGGACAAATGGGTGCCGTGACGGTTGCGACGTCAATGGCTGGACGTGGAACAGATATCAAGCTCGGAAAGGGTGTGGCTGAACTCGGTGGTTTGGTCGTTATCGGTACCGAACGTATGGAAAGTCAGCGTATTGACCTGCAAATCCGTGGCCGTTCTGGACGTCAGGGTGACCCTGGTATGTCTAAATTCTTCGTCTCCCTTGAAGATGACGTGATTAAAAAATACGGTCCATCTTGGGTTCACCGTACTTACAAAGAATACGCCATTAGTGATCACATCGATCCTAAGGAATTGACAGGTCGTAAGTATCGTAAATTGGTTGAAAAAGCCCAAGAAGCTAGTGAAAGTTCCGGTCGTACCTCACGTCGTCAGACCCTTGAGTTCGCAGAAAGTATGAACATCCAACGTGAGATGATCTACGCACAACGTGACCGCCTCATCTATCACAATCAAGGTTTGGACACTGTTATCGACGAGGTTCTTGATGACTTTATCGACCAGGCTATGGCTGAGGAAGATTTCTCAAAAGCGGAAAATCTTTACCACTTTATCTTGCGTAATATCAGCTTCCGCATCAATGAAATCCCTAAGGATCTGGACCTCAACAATCGTGAGGAAGTCTTGGAACTCATCTACCAGTTTGCCTATCGTGAACTTGATGCTAAAAAGCAGGAGTTGAAAACTAAGGAACTTAACGAGTATTTCCAACGCCTATCCATGCTTAAGGCTGTGGATGACAACTGGGTGGAGCAGGTAGACTATCTGCAACAACTTCAGATGGCCATTGGTAGCCAACAACTCAGTCAAAAGAACCCGATTGTCGAATATTACCAAGAGGCTTACAAGGGCTTTGAAGCCATGAAACGTCAAATCAGAAAGGATATGGTTCGTAATCTTCTCCTTAGTCAGGTGCAAGTCACTAAAAAAGGAGATATCATCAGCCATTTCCCATAAAATAAGGAAATTATGACAGTATATAACATTAATTTAGGCATAGGTTGGGCCAGCAGTGGTGTCGAATATGCTCAGGCCTATCGTGCTAAGATTTTCAGGGAAATGGGGCAAGAAGCAAAATTTGTTTTTATGGACCTCATCCTTGGGGATAATATCGAGCATATGACTAGCAAGATTGGTTTTTCAGACGATGAAATCATCTGGCTCCATAACTATTTTACAGATATCAAGATTGCGCCATCGACCATTAGCCTAGCGGAAATCGAGACCATCTTACCTGCCAATCCTGAGCGCAAGGAAGTTGCTGGTCGTCTCATTCGTTACCATTATCCACAGGATGATATGGTAGTAGCATGTAACCTTCGTGTGATGGACGAAGATGCAGTGGAAACAGTCAGCTACTTTGTCAATGACAAGCTCTTGCGCAAGGATTTTTACTCTTACACCCGTTACTGCAGTGAGTATTTTGCGCCTAAGGACAATCAAGCCAAGGTTTACCAACGTCGTTTTTATAACGAAGATGGGTCTACAGCCTATGACATGATTGTCGGAGACAATAATCAGGATATCTATCGTTTTCCTGATCAGGTTCTTTATGGTAAGCAAGAATTCCTTCGCTATTTCTTCAAACGTCTAGCCCTAACCAAGGATGATGTGGTCATCTTGGACCGTGAAACAGGTATTGGCCAGTTGGTCTTTGAAGAAGCGCAAGCTGCTCGCCTAGGCGTCGTTGTTCACGCTGAGCATTTTAGTGTCAATCAAACTGATGACAACTACTTTCTCTGGAATAACTATTACGAGTACCAGTTTACCAATGCGGACAAGGTTGATTTCTTCATCGTGGCAACTGATCGTCAGAAGGAAATTCTGCAGGAACAGTTCCGTCGCTACACCAACCATGATCCAAAGATTTACACTATTCCAGTGGGAAGTCTACCTGAATTGGTCGGGCAGGACAAACCACGTAAGCCATTCTCAATGATTACGGCCTCACGATTGGCTCAGGAAAAACACATTGACTGGTTGGTTCGTGCGGTTATCGAGGTTCATAAGACTCTGCCAGATATCACTTTTGATATCTACGGTAGTGGTAGTATGGATGCCAAGTTGCGTGAGATTATTGTCGAAGCACAAGCTGGCGACTATATCCGACTCATGGGCCACGCTGACTTGACTGACATTTATAGCCAGTACGAGGTCTACCTAACAGCTTCAACCAGTGAAGGTTTTGGCCTTACTCTCATGGAGGCGGTTGGTTCAGGTCTTCCGATGATTGGATTTGATGTGCCTTATGGAAATCAAACCTTTATCGAAGACGGGGGCAACGGTTATCTCCTCCCTGTCGCTGAAAATCATGTTGTGGATGTCATCACCAAGTCCTATAAGGATGCCATTGTCCGTCTCTATGAAAAAGGCACTATCGAAGTCATGCGTCAAAAATCTTATGACCTTGCCAAAGGCTTCTTGACCAGTCAAGTCAAGGCAGCTTGGAAACAGTTACTTGAGGAGGTACGCTCATGATATTCTTATGTGATTACTACAATCAAGCCAGTAAGGATCTAGCTTACTCACTTCAGGTAGCAGGCTATGATGCCACAACAGTTGTCATCAATCCAGATGGTTTTCTCCCTCAAGGCTCTCTCTCTCCTTTCACCTATTATGTGGAAGCAGAAGAGGAAAATGGCAAACCACGCTTTTTCAACCAAGTTCCTGTGCCAGCCTTTTGGGAAATTTCAGGGAACAATCAGATGGCGCGTGTGTCTAATCTTACCGAAGAACGTGCCCGCATCACCTACCCAGAAGGTAGCAAGGCTCGTATCGTTAAAAGTGTCGAATGGTTAGACAAGTCAGGAAAGATTCGCCAAGTGGACCACTATAACAAATATGGATTCTGCTTTGCCAAAACCACTCATGATGAGAACGGTCAGGCAGTCTTTACCAGCTACCAAACCAAAGAAGGTGACGAACGTATCTTGGAAAATCATCTTACCAGTGATATTCTCTTGACTATACCAGGACAAGCCCTTCGTCGTTTCGCCAACCGTACCGAATTTGTTAAAGCCTTCCTAGCTCAGGTCTTTGGTGATATCGATCACATTATCTTTAATAGCTTGGCAACACCTTTCGTCGTCTCATGGACTATGCAAAATAAGGGTGCCACTGATGTCCTTGTCTGGCAAGAGCCACTGGGTGATATCCTACCAGGCAATATGAATGGTATCTTAGAGGATAATTCAGCCAGAGCCAATGCCATCATCATTCCTGATAAGGTGACCTATGAAAAAGCCTTAACGCTAGTGCCTGAGGATAAAAAACATAAGGTCTTTTCACTTGGCTATGCCTATGATTTCAAGGAAAATCATGGCAAACCTCGTAATGCCTTTATTGCAACCAATTCAGACCAAATTGAGCGTTTAGAAGCCTTGGTTGAGTCACTCCCTGATGTGACCTTCCAGATTGCGGCAGTCACTGAGATGTCCCCAAGATTGCTCTCGATGATGCGTTATTCAAACGTTGTGCTCCATCCAAACGCTAGTCACAAGCAGTTGGACAAGCTCTATCAAGAGTCTGACCTCTACTTGGATATCAATCATCATAATGAATTGTACAAGGCGACGCGAACTGCCTTTGAACACCAATTATTGATTTTGGCCTTTTCAGAAACAGCTCATGGACCTGTCTATACAGCACCAGAGCATATCTATGCCAGTCAGAACTATCCAGCTATGGTTGCCAAGATTAAGCAGGTCCTAAGCGACAATCAAGCCATGCAAGAGGCCATGCAAGCTCAAAAAGCTCAAGCCAATACTCTGACTGCTTCTGAGTTGGCCGACCGCTTACAATCACTTTTAGGAGGAAATCATGTCTAAAAAAGATTTATTCTACGGTGACGTTGAAGGCCGTATGGAAGAACTCAAGCAAAAGCCTATCACAAAAGAAAAAGAAACCAGAGGAGAGAAGATCAACAAGAGTTTTTCAATCATGCTCGGACTTGTTATTATCATCGGTTTAATCTTCACCCTTATTGGTTTGTTGAGGTAGTCTTATGATGTTAGTATTTATGGTTCTAGCAGTGATTCTTTCGGTTGCCCTTATCGTCTTAGTGACCATCCAACCGCGTCAAACGCAGATTTTCTCAACGGATGCCACTAGTAATATCGGTAAACCAAGTTATTGGGCTAGCCAACCGATTCGAAAAATGTTGACCTTGGCTATCAGCATAGCCCTCTTTATCCTCTTACTTATTTTTATGATTGTTTCTTATAAGTAGAGGACTTCCTATCATATAATAGAAAGAAGTATGTCATGCGCGTACATTTTACAAATTTATTTGGCCAGTCCTCACGCAGTGTGGCCTTGATTGCCCAAAATGATACCATGAAGATTGCCAGAGAGCTCGGTGCTAATGAACTAGGAATTTATTTCTATGATAGTAGTCAAGAGCCAGATGGAGAGCTTAATTCCCGCTTTGATGGGATTGTAGCAGGACTAAGTGTTGGAGACATTGTTTTCTTCCAGTCTCCATCATGGAATGGTAGTGAGTGGGACAGCCGATTGCTCCGTAAATTCAAAGCTGTTAATGCTAAGACCGTTATGTTTATCCACGACGTCCCACCTCTCATGTTTGATAGTAACTACTATCTCATGTCTTCTTATATTGACATGTACAATCTCTGTGATGTCGTCGTTGTTCCATCTGAAAAGATGCGTGATCGACTAATTGAGGAAGGGCTAACAGTTGAGAAGATTATCATCCAAAAACTTTGGGACTTACCTCATAGTCTGGACTTGCACCAGCCTGCTTTCCAAAAGAAAATGATTTTTGCCGGAAACCCAACACGTTTCCCACATATCTTAGACTGGAAACAAACTACCCCTCTCCACGTCTACGCAGATAAACAAGAGGATAAGGATTATTCCAAAGTCCACCTCGAAGGCTGGCGAAATAAACATGAGCTTTTGCTAGAACTATCTAAGGGAGGATTTGGTCTGGTCTGGGGAAATTCGGAAAAACCAGAGGACGAGCTTGACTACTATAAGATGAATATCTCTTATAAACTCTCCACTTACTTAGCCGCAGGTCTCCCAGTTATTGTACCTGACTACCTCTCAAATGCAGACTATGTCAAAGAACATGGTCTAGGCTTCGTTGTTTCAAGTCTGGAAGAAGCAGACCGTTGCATTCAAGAATGTACCGAAGAGCAGTATGCACAGATGGTAGCTAACGCTCGCCACACAGCCTACCTCATCAGTAACGGTTACTTCACAAAGAAACTTTTCATCGATGCTATCATGGCGTTGAGTTAATGCGGAGCATAATTTTGATCAAGGAATTGAACTAATGGAAAACGAGGAGTACAGTGAACAAATTATCGTTCGTGTTTTAGACCAGAAAAACAATTGAATATTCTTTTATTTGAGATGAGTTTTTAGGGAATTACTACCATTTATCAAAACTATCAGCTAAATCGTAATTAGGCAGTAGCATTTTGAAGCTACTGTCTTTTTATTTTGAATAATATATAATAATTCTGAATATTCCCAAGAACTAATTGTGTTGAGTTTTATTAAAAAAAATATCAATTAAAGGATATCGTTACATTAAAATGTCAAAATTCAGTTGGTTTTACAGATGCAAATATCGACGTAGATGAGTAAAAGATGGGTGTTTTTAAAGTTATCTTCCCATAATATTGACTTCTATTTAATAATTGAAGATTGATCTAAAAATAGTCATTGTTTTATTTTGTAAACTCTCTAAATGCTTTTTACTATAGAGTTAATTTATATTTGTATTTTTATTTGTAAGGATACTTATATTTTTTACAGCCTCAAAGTATAGGCTAATTTTACTCAGGAAATTTAAGTTAAATCGGAAGAGGTTAAAGAAAAACTAAAAGGTTAAAACTAAAATGCTAAAATGTTGCTACAATTTTAACAATATGATATATTTGATGTTAGGGAAATTCAATTTATATTATTTTTAGAAGTGACAAGAGTAATCAAAATCTAATGATTTCTTGTCTAGGAGGATATATGGGTAAAGATATCTTTAGTAAGAAGAGTCGTTTCTCGATTCGTAAATTGAATATCGGAGTCTGCTCGGTCTTGCTTGGTACTTTGATCATGATTGGTCACACAGCTCAAGCGGATGAAACGACATCTGATGGAGCAACAGTTGCAGCCACAGCTGTCAGTGCAAGTCAAGGTGACGGAGCCTCAACCACAACTCCGCCAATCACAGCACCAGAAAGCGCCTCAACTACTACGGTAGCACCAGCAGCTACTGAAGCGGTTCCAACGTCATCAGTGGCGCCTACAACAACGGTTGATTCAGGTGTAGGTGTAAGTTCAGAAGCACCTGTTGCGACAAGTACAACAAGTTCAGCACCAGCATCGTCAGAAGCTTCATCAACAAGTCCAGTAGCTTCGTCAGAAGCTACAACCTCAACGAGTGCAAAACCAACAGCTGCCTCAGAGGTATCTAATTCAGTTACAGCATCGACAGCAACAACTACAGCAAGTTCAGAGAGTGCTACAGAAACTACAACAACTGTGTTAGAAACTGTAGCTACACCTCGTGTACGTAGACGTCGTTCTACTGAAGGAACAACACGTTCAGTGGATGAAACTAACCTGCAAAGAGCGGTAGTTACTAAAGAAAACTTTGAAAGTTTCTTCCAAGAAGGTGGAACTGCTACATATGATAAATCAACAGGTACCATTAAGTTGACAGATGACGTTTCAGGTCAAGTTGGTAGTGCTTACCTTCGTTTTAAAATCGACTCTGGAGAACCCTTCACCTTCACTGGTAAAGTTGATATCGGTAATAAATATGAAGGCAAAACTGATGCAGATGGTCGCCCAGGTGGTGATGGAGTCGGTTTCGTCTTCCATACAGGTAAGGTAGATACTATTGGTCAATCAGGTGCGTCTATTGGTATGGGAACTATCAAAAATGCCTTTGGTTTCAAACTGGACTCATGGCATAACACCTCTAATCCAAATGCGAACCAAAATGCATCAGCCGATCCAAAATATGGAAACGGACGTAAAGTAAATGGAAAGTTTGTGTGGGAGCAAAACGCCTTCGGTTCATTCTACTCATCAAATGCTGCCGGTAAGGTAACGACAAGTAGCACAGCAGCTGCTGCTCTAGATCCAAAACCTAATGGCGAATGGGTAGACTTTAAAATTGTATACGATAAAGATAAAAACTTTACAGTAACTTATGGCTCACAAACTTGGACAACAAACTTAAAAAACGCTAACACTAGCATCATGACAGCTGAGGCTAAGCGTGCCTTGACTAATGGTAATCCAACATTTGCCCTTTCATTCCTAGGAAGTACAGGTTCTGGTACAAACTTGCAACGTGTTCAGATTGAAAGATTTGAATTTACAGCACCACAAATCGTTCACATGAAATTTGTTGATGTGAATGGCAATGAAATCGAAGCAAGTAGTGCGATTCCAGGTGACGAAAATGAGGTTGTTAACCTTAGCACCCAGGACAAAAAGATTGCTGCAGTCGAAGCTAAAGGTTATAAATTAAAGAAAATCGACCATAGCAAAGCACCTTCCTACAATGAAGACAACAACACAGTTACCCTATCTCCAGGCGGACAGTTGTTGACTTATGTATTTGAAGAAAAAGATACAACACCTCCAGACGCCCCAG
>NZ_JAPVYF010000024.1:0-29653 GCF_041431705.1 Streptococcus sp. 27098_8_74 | reverse complement strand
TTTTGTTTGTATGACTAGTAAGAATAATTTTAGTCGATCTTCTGACTTATCTTACAATTGCTTCGCACGTCCATTTTCATCAAAGTGATAAGTCACACCATTGATGGTACGTGTTTGGTTGGTGACGAGCTCACCAGAGTTTTCATCGTAAAAACGAGTACCCTTGTAGTCTGTAACGAAATCACCCTTCACTTGTTTACCTTCATAATCAAAGTAGAGGTGTTGACCATTGATGACTTGATCAAATAGAAGAGCCTTTCCATCGTTACCGAAGTAGTACCAGTGTCCATCTGCATAGACGAATTGGTTGGTTACAGCAGCTCCAGTCTCAGCATCGAAGTAGTAAGTTGGGTTGTCTTCTGCTCTATTTGGGAAGGAAATATAAAAGTAAGGTCTAGCTAATTGTCCACGAACTTGTTCGTTTGTTTCGTATTTGTTCATTGGATTGTTAGAGAAGAAATAAAGCTTACCATCAATTTCTTTAAGGCCCTTTGCTTTTTTTCCGTCTTCCTCTATATAGTACCAACGACCATAAGATTTAACAAAACCAGTTTTTTTCACAGCTTCGCCAGTTTCGTCATCATAGTAAGGTGGCTCTTGGTATACGTTAAAGGAACCACGAAGAACTCTACCATATCGACCAACATAGTAATCCTTACCATCAATAGTTATATTCCCAGTTCGTCCATTACTGCTAATGTAGTATAAATCGTCACCAATCTTAATAAACTGATCACGAGGGAGTTCTTTTCGTGCTCCACTATCTTTATCGTAGTAGTAACCATCTAGAACAGTATCTTTAGCTTGTACACCATTATAGTCAAAGTAAACGTGTACCCCATCGATGGTTTGTGAGCCTTTAAGGATATTACCTTCTGCATCTGCATAGTACCATTTACCATCATGGCTAAAGTATTGACCTTTTACAAGAGCTCCAGAATTTTTATCATAGTACTTAACTGGGCTAGTATAGGAGTTTGCTTTAACCGCATGCCCATTACTATCGGTAAATTCTCCTTTAATTTGATTACCATAATATGGATCAAAGTGAACCTGTACCCCGTCGATGGTTTGATCGCCTTTAAGGATTTTTCCTTCTCCATTAAGATAGTACCAGTTATCGTTGATGTAAACGTAGCGATTGGTACCAAGGTCTATTTTAGCACCAGAATCTTTGTCGTAGAAGTAGCCATCATTACCAAAGACACCTTTGGCTTGTTTACCATCATAAGGGTCAAAGTATACAGGAACATTGTTAATGGTTTGAGAACCTTTAAGCCGTTTACCGTCATTGCCTACGTAGTACCAGTCTTTGTCGACTTGGACATAACTATTGATTACGAGAGCACCAGTAGTACTGTTATAATATTTTTTGTTACTTGCGAAATTTCCCTTAACCTGAGCGCCAGTTTTTTCGTCAAAGAAGTATTCAATGTTGTCGATGACGGTCGCTCCTTTAATAGCCTTACTATCTGCTCCAATGAAGTAGGTCTTGTCATTAACGGTAACGAAACGATTAGTAACTAAAGTTCCAGAGTCTTTATCGTGAAATTGATTTTTATAGTCAAAATCTCCTTTAACTTGTTTACCTCCATATTCAAAATAAACGTGAGCTCCATCAATAATGTGTTCACCGGTTAAAATTTTTCCATCGTTACCGACATAGTACCAATTGTCTCTGATTTGAACATAACGATTGGCACCAAGATCAACACGATTTCCGTCCTGATCGTAAAAGTAACCATCGTCAGCAAAATTGTCGAAAACCTGGCTTCCCTCGTAGGTATCGAAGTAGACTTGTTTACCGTCAATTGTTTGAGGACCAGTTAACCGAATTCCTTGGTCGTTAACATAATAACGTTCATTTCGATGTTTGTAAGGATTATAAGCGATAACATATTGATTGGTGGCAAGAGCACCAGTATCCTTATCGTAGTATCGAGATTTATTATCCCCCTCATCTTTGACAAAATATCCTTTGACTTGAGCTCCGTATTGTCGGAAGTAAACCTTAACACCATCGATGGTTTGTGGTCCCTTTAAAATAGCACCATCATTTCCAGCATAGTACCATTCCCCGTTTAATTCGAAATAGCGGTTTGTTCCGAAATCCACTTGTTTACCATATTTGTCATAATAACGGCCATCAGGAGCAAAATTGTTTTTAATTAGTTCACCATACTGCTCAAAATAATACCACGCTCCATTAACTTCTTTAGAACCAATTGCCTTATTACCATTTTCATCAACGTAATAGGTTCTACCATATTCTTCAACAAATTTATTAGTAACAAGAGCACCAGAGTCTTTGTCATAATAGTGACCGTCCCAGCCAAATCCCCCTTTAACCTGAACACTGCCTGGATTGAAGTAGACCTTAACGCCATCAATAGTTTGTGGTCCAGTCAGGTCTTTACCGCTAGCATCTTTGTAATGCCAGTAGCCTTGGTCGTCGCTATAGTATTGACCACCAGTGACGTTTGTTTCATTAGGTACTGAAGCTGTCTCGCTGGCAGCTCGGTCTGTAGTTACGGCTTCACGTGTTTGGCCTGCAACTGATTCTGTAGGAGTTTGGCTTTCGTTTGCAGTTGTTGAGGCAGTTTCACTGACAACTTCAGAGCTTGCAGCAGAAGTTGTGGCTTGTTCTGAGACATTTGTAGTGCTTTGAGTGGTGCCTAAATTTTCAGTAGTAGCAGGAGCTTCGACAACCTTAGTTTCTACGAGGTCTGCGGTAGTTTCCACATTTGCAGTGGTAGTAGCGTTCACATCAAGGTTTGATGAGTTATCAGCTTTAGCTTCCTCAGCGAAGGCAGGCTTTGCGATGAGGGCAAAACCTGCAAGAGCAGTTGCACATGAGAATGCAATCAGACGTTTTTTGGACTTAGGTCCAGTAAAATTAGAATGTACTTTCATACTTTTTCCTCCATTTCCTAAGTCCTATTATAGCGCTATTTTAGAGACTTTCAAGAAAATATAAGAAATTTAGACAAAAATAAGAAAACGATTACATAGGAAAGCGAGTAAATGGCAAATGTCACAATTTTTGCAATCATAGGAACTTAAAAAATAAAAAAATCCAGGACCTGTGCCCTGGATAAGGAGATTATGAAAAAGAAAAGTTTTAGGATGATTATAGTATATAGAGCAGAGCCTAAAGTTTTCTTAAAGTAAGGAATAGCTTAAACTTTAGTCGCGTTACCATTTTCATCAAAATGATAAGTTACACCTTTGATAGTACGTGTTTGGTTAGTGACGAGTTCACCAGAGTTTTCATCGTAGTAGTGACCATCTGGTGCAAAAGCGCCTTTAACTTGTCTACCATGATTTTTATCGAAGTAAAGTTGTTGTCCATTAATCTGAACGGCACCAGTAGCTGCTGAACCATCCGCATAGAAGTAGTACCAGTAATTACCCCATTGATAGAAACGATTTTTAATTGCTCTACCGTCATGACCGAAGTAGTAGATTTTACCATCGATGTAATTAATACTGTCTTGCCACATGTCACCCAGTTGGGTGTACTTATAGGCACCTCCTCGACGGAAGTAATATAAATCACCATTGATTTCATGAAGTCCAAGGACTTTGTTACCTTTCTCGTCAAGATAGTAAGTTAAGCCTCTGTTATCTTTAACAAACCCAGCTTTGGTTACTTTGCGACCATTATCTTTATCGTAATAGTACTCAGGCATATAGACGCCATCTTGACCAAATCCTCCTTTAGCTTGTACCCCTCGATAGTTGAAGAAGACATCTTGTCCATCGATATTTCGAGCTCCCTTGACTGGCTTACCGTCTTTACCTACATAGAACCAATTACCCATGTATTCAACATAACGATTGGTTACAAGATTTCCAGAATTAATATCGTAGAATGCGTATAAATCACCGTAGGAATCACCATAAGCACCTTTAACCTGTTGACCATTGTCGCGGAAGAATACTTTTTGTCCATCGATAATTTGAGCTCCAGTAAGGTTGTCTCCATTTGCGTTTTTATAATACCAATTTCCGTTATCATCACTATAATAACCATTTGGGTTAGGAGCATCCGTACCTACGCCATTTTCATCAAATCGATAGGTCATACCATTAACTGTTAGAGTGGTGTTAGAGACGCGTGCTCCTGAATCAGGATCATAGTAGCGAAGAGTACCATTGTCGAGAACAAGCTCTCCTTTAGCTTGACGACCATTAGCATATAGGTAAACGATTTGACCGTCTATATTGACTTCACCATCTTGAGGACGAATAGCATTTCCATCTGCACCATAATAGTACCAGCCATCATTTTCTTGGACATAGCGATTTTTAACGGCTTGACCAGTAACTGAGTCAAAATAGTAGCGACGGGTAATATTAGTAGGGGTACCAAAACCATAAGTACGTGGTGAATTTTGCCCTTCTTCTAGTAAAATGCTGATTCCTTTTTGTAGGACGCCGGTATCAACAGGAGAGGCAGCTTCACGTGCTTTGAAATAGTAGATATTACCATCAATTTCACGTATTCCTGTAAATTTAGAACCATCGTTCTTGATGTAAAAGGTTTGGCCTTTTTTATTCTGAACTAGACCTTCTTTTCGGACCCTTGCACCAGAGTTAGAGTCGTAATAGAAAGTTTGATCTGGATAGCTATAGTCCTCTCCGCTAAAGTCACCTTTGATTTGAACACCTTTATAATCGAAGTAGACTTCTTGACCATTGATAGTTTGTTCTCCAGTGAGTGGATAGCCATCTTTACCTAAATAGTACCAATTACCTTGGGATTCAAGGTATCGATTCGTCCATAGTTGCCCAGTATCAACATCGTAGTAACGAAATAGATTATTATTCCTATCGAGTAAAGGCCCCTTAACTTGTTGCCCATTACTGCGGAAATAAACATTTTGGCCATCGATAGTCTGTTCGCCTACGAGGTTTTTACCACTGGCATCTTTATAATACCAGTTGCCTTGGTCATCACTATAGTATTGACCACCAGTGACGTTTGTTTCATTAGGTACTGAAGCTGTCTCATTGGCAGCTCGGTCTGTAGTTACAGCATCACGTGTTTGGCCTGTGGCTGATTCCGCAGGTGCTTGACTTTCGCTTGCAGTTGTTGAAGCTGTTTCACTGGCAGTTTCAGAACTTGCTGTAGAAGTTGAGGCTTGTTCTGAGACATTTGTGGTGTTTTCTGTGCTAGCCACATTTTCAGTAGTAGCAGGAGCTTCGACAACCTTTGTTTCTACGAGGTCTGCTGTGGTTTCCACATTGGCAGTGGTAGCAGCAGTCACATCAAGGTTTGATGAGTTATCAGCTTTAGCTTCCTCAGCGAAGGCAGGTCTTGCGATAAAGGCAAAACTTGCAAGAGCAGTTGCACATGAGAATGCAATCAAACGTTTTTTGGACTTTTGTCCAGTAAAATTAGAATGTACTTTCATACTTTTTCCTCCATTTCCTAAGTCTTATTATAGCGCTATTTTAGAGAGTTTCAAGAAAATATAAGAAATTTAGACAAAGATAAGAAAACGATTACATAGAAAAGAGAGTGAATATCAAATATCAAAATTTTATCAGTCGTAAGAGTTTAAAAACACAAAAAATCCAGGACCTGCGCCCTGGATTTAGGAGATTATGAAAAAGAAAAGTTTTAGGATGGTTATAGTATATAAAGCATAGCCTAAAGTTTTCTTAAAGTAAGAAATATCTTGTTTTCCACTTTAATTCACTTTTTCAGTTGCTACACCATTTTCATCAATGACATAAGTTTTGCCATCTTTTTCTAGTGTTGCATTGGTTGTGATTGGAGAACCGCTAAGGTCTTTACCCATTGAAATTGATTCTTCGAAGTGATAGAGCTTACCGTCAATTTCCTTCCAGGTTGGTTGGTAGTAAGAGATTGCTCTAGGCTCAAGATAGCAGAGGTAGCCTTCATCAGTGCGGTAGAATCCTTTTCGAACGATTCCATTTTCGTCTGAAACGTAACGAGACGCCGCTCTATTTCTCAGCAATATGCCACCAAAAGCAAGTAAGTAGTCTTTTCCATCAATCGTCTTTATTGTGACTGAATCGAAATATCTTTTACTTGGATCAAGATAATAGGTTTCTCCATCAATTTCTTTCCAACCAGAAAATAGTTTTCCTTCAGAATCTGCAACAAAAATGTTGCCTGATGTTTTAAGAATGGTGTTAACTAAGAGATGACCATCTTTGTTAAAGTAATAATAATTTCCATCGATTAAAAGTAAATCATCTTCAGCTTGAAGACCATCTTCCTTAAAGTAAACACGGTGATTATCTAGTGTGTACCAACCAAAAACTTGAGCTCCATCATTGCCAAAGTAGAGCTTAGAATAGTAATTGTACGGATAGAATGCATTACGGAGGAGTTCACCATTGTTTTCAGCGAAATAGTAGTACTTACCATCTATAAGGATACGCTTACCTTTTATTTGCTTACCACTGCCATCAAAGTAGAGTTGGACACCATTAATGGTTTGCCATCCAGTAGCTAATTGGCCCTTATCTTTGAGATAAGTCCAATCGCCATCCTTGTCCTGAACAAAGGTGTTGCGTAGAGATGATGTGACATGTCCTTCTTCATCAATAGTATAGGTTACGCCGCCAAGCTCAATAGTACGGTTAGTCCACAAAGCTCCGCTATCTTTATCGAAGTAGTAGGTATCACCATCAATGTCAATCAAAGTACCTTTTGCTTGCTTACCATTTTTATCAAAGTAGAGTGCCACACCATCAATGGTTTGACGACCTGTTAGGAGTTTACCATCTTTGTCGTAGTAGTACCAGTTCCAAAAATCGTCGCGAATAAACTGATTTTTAGGTGTAACTTCAGTTGAGATTCCCTTGTCATCAAAGGAATAGACTTTGTCATCAACTTTCAAAGTTGTATTAGAGACAATAATTGTAGGACGCATGCCAGCAGTAGGTTCAACGTAATCCCCATCTGTCAATCGGTAACGTTGCCCATTGATTTCCTCCCATGAAGGCTTAGTGACACTTTTTACTGCTGGTTGGAAGTAGTGGAGTTGACCATCAATACCTCGTTGGAATCCTTTTAAGACAATTCCGTTTTCATCAGTGCCATAGATTCCATTAAAGATGCCCTCGATTCGATAGACAACGGGTGCAAAGTAGGCTTTAAGGCTATTTTTTTGGACTACACTATTAATGACAAAATAATCATTATTTTCAAAAGTGATAATACCGTTTAGGACAACCCCATTTTCAGTAAAAATGTATTCCTTACCATCAATTATATGTCTACCGGTTTGAATGACGCCGTCAGCATCAGTGTGATAAGTTGTTTTACTAGAGAAAAACATAGAAGGTCTCTCAACGATTCCATACGTATTCTTAACCAATTGACCATCATAATCAAACAAATATTTCTTCCCATCAATGGTTACGACATCATTTTGAGCTCTCAGGCCGTCTGTTTGGAAGTAGTAGCGTTTGTTATCGATTGTATGCCAACCTGTAACGGGAGCACCGTCCTCTCCTAGATATTCAAAGAGGTGCGTATACATTGGGTTGGTTCTGTAACTATTAAAGATGATATGTTCATACCATTGATTAGTCATTAAGGCACCATTATGATAGGCAAAATAGTAGTGCTTGCCGTCGATTTCTTGTTTTTGTCCTTTGACTTGTTTGCCATCTTTATCAAAATAAAGGATGACACCATCAACATTTTGCCAACCAGTCAATTTTTCACCATTAGCAGTGTAGTAATACCAGTCTTGTTGGTTATCAGATTGGAAATGGCCACCAGTCACGACCTGAGTAGGTAGTTGTGTTTTTTCGGTTAGGATGCCATCAGCATCTGCTAGATAGGTTTTACCGTCTACTTCAATGCTTGTATCAGTTACCTTGCGTCCATTATCTTTATCGTAGTAGTAATCCTTGCCATCAATGGTAATCTTTTCACCTTTTGCCTGGATACCATTGTCATGGAAGTAGAGGCTGAAGCTGTCGATGGTTTGTGGACCCGTTAGTTTGTGGCCCTCGCTGTCTAGGTAATACCAGTTACCTTGATCATCTGAGGTGAACTTGCCACCTTGGGAAGGTAATTCCTGAGCAGTAGTTGCGTTGTCGCTTGTTTCGGATGAGGTTTCAACACTCCTATCGGCAGTAGTTGTTTCATTAACTGGAGCTACCTCAACCTTTTGATTAGTTTCACTGGTAGGCTGTGTAGTAATAGTTTCTGTAGGTTGAGTAGCAACATTAGTAGATGCAGTATCAGTTGAGACTGCTTCACTAGAAGCTTTCTCAACAGTAGTGCTTGCTGGAGCTACTTCGGTTCTTGTAATGAGGCTGGCACTTGTCTCAAGATTGCTGTCAGAGACGACATTTTCAGGACTGTTAACAGCAGTCGTTTCTGGTTTGACTTCATCGGCTCCGACCTGTCCTAGTCCAATTAGTGAAGCCCCGATAGCCAAACTTGAGGCAGCGATTGTAATCCAATGTTTCTTAACTTTATGAAGTTTGAAACGAACTTTGTTTTCCATAAATTTCCCCCTTATTATGGTGATTTGGCATACTCACATCGTGAAATAATTAACGAGATTATACCAAAAATTAATTTATGATTATATCTTACCCTTATTTTCTAACAAACTCAATAGAAAACGCATACATAATTATAGTTTCAATAAATAGTGCAATAGAGACGTTTGAGAGAAGTAGATGTTTACACAAAAAATCCAGGACTTGAGCCCTGGATTTTAGGAGATTATGAAAAAGAAAAGTTTTAGGATGGTTATAGTATATAAAGTAATTCCTAAAGTTTTCTTAAAGTGCGAGAAATATCTTGTTTTCCACTTTAATTAACTTTCTCAGTTGCCACACCATTTTCATCAATGACATAAGTTTTGCCATCTTTTTCAAGGGTTGCATTGGTTGTGATTGGAGATCCGTAAAGATATTTCCTTAATGAAGTTGATTTTTCAAAGTGATAGAGCTTACCGTCAATTTCCTTCCAAGTTGGTTGGTAAAACTCGATTACCCTAGGCTCAAGATAGTATAGATAGCCTTTATCAGTACGGTAGAATCCTATTCGAACGATTCCATTTTCGTCTGAAACGTAACCGGATTTAGTTTCATTACGTAATAATTCTGCGTAAGAACCGAAAAGATAGGTCTTGCCATTTATGGTTTCTGTTGTATTGATATAGCGATATTGGTTGCTTGGATCTAGGTAATAGGTCTTACCGTCAATTTCTCTCCACCCGGATAATAATTTTCCTTCTGAATCTGCAAGATATAAACTATTATATGATTTAGCGGAACCATTAACAAGAAGTTGGCCATCTTGATTGAAGTAATAATAATTGCCATCAATTAAAAGTAAATCATCTTTAGCTTGAATACCGTTTTCCTTAAAGTAAACACGGTGACCATCTAGTGTGTACCAGCCGAAAACTTGTGCTCCATCATTGCCAAAGTAGTGAATATATGAATTAAAGGAATGGAATGCATTACGGAGGAGTTCGCCACTGTTCTTATCGAAATGGTAGTATTTTCCATCTATAAGGATACGCTCACCTTTGATTTGTTTCCCAGTGCCATCAAAGTAGAGTTGAATACCATCAATAGTCTGCCATCCAGTAGCTACTTGCCCCTTATCCTTGAGGTAGGTCCAGTCACCATCCTTATCTTGAACAAAGGTATTTCGAAGTGACGATGTCACACGGCCTTGGTCATCAATTTCGTAGGTCATTCCATTGAGAGTTAGACTACGATTGGTCCACATAGCCCCACTATCCTTATCAAAGTAGTAAGTGTCACCATCAATGTCAATCAAAGTACCTTTAGCTTGTTTACCGTTAGCATCAAAGTAGAGTTGAACACCATCAATGGTTTGACGACCAGTTAGGACCTTGCCATCAGTATCGTAGTAGTACCAGTTCCAATTGTCATCACGAATAAATTGGTTTTTGGCCGTAAACTCAGTTGCAACTCCCTCATTATCAATCGTATAGGTCTTGTCATCGACTTTCAAAGTATCATTAGTGAGGATAATAGTGGTGTACATACCAGCATGGTGTTCAGGAAGATACCATTTTGTTAGACGATAACGCTTGCCATCGATTTCTTTCCACGTAGGCTTGTTAATACTTTCCACCTTTGGTTGGAAGTAGTGCAGTTGACCATCTAAGCCTCGTTGGACACCCTCTAGGAGGACACCGTTTTCATCAGTTCCATAGATTCCAGTGAAATTAATTCCACCCAAAATTTCGTTTTTAGAAAAGAAGGCTCCAAAATAGTTTTTTTGTATTTTACTATCTTTGACTAGATAAAGTTTGCCGTTATAACCTATGACACCATCGACAACATGACCATCTGAAGCAAAGACATACTCTGTTCCATCGATAATTTGTTTACCAGTTAGGACTTCGCCATCTGCATTAGTTCGGTAGGTATATTTAAACCTCACTTTAAACCCTGGCTTAACAACATCGCCATAAGCATCCTTGACTAATTGTCCCTTAGGATCAAATAGATAATTCTTACCATTGATTGAATAGATACCATTATGTGCATAGAGACCGGTCTCAGTGAAGTACAAGTGTTTTCCATCAATATCTTGCCAACCAGTCACAGCAGCGCCATCATCTCCGAGATAGTATGAACGGTAGTCCTTTGATGCAGGACTAATTCCACCAACATTGACTGAGGCCCATTGATTTTTAACCATACGTCCGTTGGTTTTATCAAAGTAATAGGTTTTACCATCAATTTGAACAATTTTATCTTTTGCTTGACGACCGTCTTTATCGAAGTAAAGTTGGTAACCATCAATGGTTTGAAGTCCTTTAACAGCGTGGCCCTTTTCATCACCATAATAAAAATTAACATTTTCAGGGAAGGTGAAATCTACCTTATCCCAAATAAAGGAGTTTCGAGCTAGTCGTCCTCCCTCACCAAAGACATAGGTTGTGTCTCCTACATTAACCGCTACATTCTTAAGCAATTCACCATTTTCATCAAAATAGTGAATGAAACCAGCTGCTGTTTTAACGAGACCTGTGGCACGTATGCCATCTCGGTTGAAGTAACTAGTATGGTAAATGTAGTTTGTTTTATACCGTGGGATAATCTGTTTTTCAGACCAATTGCGGTAAGAATTTTTGAGAAGGGCACCGGTGTTATGATCTAAGTAATATGTTTTTCCATCAACTGTGATTTCTTGACCTTTGAGTTGTTTCCCATCTTTGTCAAAATAGAGTTCAACACCGTCCACATATTGGAAACCAGTCAATTTTTCACCTTGTGAAGTGATATAAGACCATTCCCCTTTATCATTGGCTTCAAAATGTCCACCAGTAATGTTTGTAGGCAGTTTAGTTCTCTCTGTCACAACCCCATTCTCATCTATTTGATAATGTTTTCCATCTTTATCGAGGTAGCAATTGACTAAGAGCATACCAGTATGGTCATCTAAATAATAGTTCTTTCCATTTACCTCAACAAATTGGCCTTTGACCTGTTTTCCATCTTCTTGGAAATAGTATTCGCGATCTTCTACATTATTCCATCCAGTGAGTTTTTTTCCGTCCTTGGTGTAGTACCAATTGCCTTGATCGTCGGATGTGAATTTTCCTTGAGTGATAGAGATTTCTTGTCCTGATAATGGATGCTCACTAACCTCAGTAATCTCTGACTTATTTTCATTTGTATTTTGCTTGTCGGTGACAGGTTCCGCGCTCCTATCAGCAATAGTTGTTTCACTAGATTGAGCGGTTTCAACCTTTTTATCAGTCTCGTTAGCAGGCTGTGTAGCAGTTGCTTCTGCAGGCTGACTAGCCACATTAGTAGATGTAGTGTCAGTAGAGACTGCTTCACTAGAAGTATTCCCGACAACAGTACTCGTTGGAGCCACTTCGGTTCTTGTAATGAGGCTAGCACTTGTCTCAAGATTGCTGTCAGAGACGACATTTTCAGGACTGTTAACGGCAGTTGTTTCAGGCTTGACTTCATCAGCTCCGACCTGTCCTAGTCCAATTAGTGAAGCCCCAATAGCCAAACTTGAGGCAGCGATTGTGATCCAATGTTTCTTAACTTTATGAAGTTTGAAACGAACTTTGTTTTCCATAATTTTCCCCCTTATATGGTGACTTGGTAAATTCATGTTGTGACATTTAAAACAACATGAAAACCAAAATTAATTTACGGTTATATTTTAATCTTATTTTCTAATAAACTCAATAGAAAACGGATACAAAAACGCCATGATTTTATAAAAAGATTCTTATATTCGTGATAGTTGTAGCCTATAAAAGAGTTTTCCTAATTTATTTATTTTTTCGTCTATAGATATGCTTGAAAGGGTAATTGTCCCCATACAGTTTGAGAAAAAGACTCTTTTCTTCAAAAATCATCCTGTGTAAAATAGAGGGCATAAAAACATGAGAGGTGATTGCAATGACAAATCGTTACGACTTAAATAAAAATTTGGCACAGATGCTTAAGGGGGGCGTCATCATGGACGTTCAAAATCCTGAGCAGGCACGTATTGCTGAGGCGGCAGGAGCGGCTGCAGTCATGGCCTTGGAACGCATTCCGGCCGATATCCGTGCAGTGGGTGGTGTGTCACGTATGAGTGATCCTAAGATGATTAAGGAAATTCAGGACGCTGTTAGTATTCCAGTGATGGCTAAGGTGCGTATTGGTCATTTCGTGGAAGCACAGATTTTGCAGGCGATTGAGATTGATTATATCGACGAGAGTGAGGTTTTGACACCGGCCGATGACCTTATTCATGTGGACAAAACCAAATTTGATGTGCCTTTCGTCTGTGGAGCTAAGGACCTTGGTGAGGCTCTTCGCCGTATTTCAGAAGGGGCATCTATGATTCGTACCAAGGGTGAACCTGGTACTGGTGATATTGTTCAGGCTGTTCACCACTTGCGACTCATGAATCAAGAAATTCGCCGCATTCAAAATCTTAGAGATGATGAGCTTTATATTACCGCTAAAGACTTGCAGGTGCCAATTGATTTGGTTCGTTATGTCCATGAACATGGCAAGT
Source organism: Streptococcus sp. 27098_8_74 (assembly GCF_041431705.1). NCBI lineage: Bacteria > Bacillati > Bacillota > Bacilli > Lactobacillales > Streptococcaceae > Streptococcus > Streptococcus sp. 27098_8_74. The sequence goes on along the minus strand of NZ_JAPVYF010000024.1, from coordinate 16,623 downwards.
TGCCTGTTGTCAATTTTGCGGCAGGTGGTGTAGCGACGCCAGCGGATGCTGCGCTTATGATGCAGTTGGGTGCTGAAGGTGTCTTTGTTGGTTCAGGGATTTTCAAATCAGGAGATCCGAAAAAACGTGCGGAAGCCATCGTCAAAGCAGTGACTAACTATAATCGTCCAGATATTTTGGCGCAAGTGTCAGAAGATTTGGGTGAAGCCATGGTTGGTATCAACAAGGATGAAATTGACATCCTAATGGCAGAGCGAGGAAAATAAATGACAAAAATCGGAATACTGGCTTTGCAAGGTGCTTTTGCAGAACATGAGCAGGTCTTGAAAGCACTTGGGGTTGAAACGGTTCAAATCAGAAATCGACAAGATTGGGAAGCCCACGCTGATTTGGACGGGCTCATTCTACCAGGGGGAGAGTCGACAGTCATGGGGAAACTCTTGCATGATTTAGACTTGTTTGACTTGATAAAGGCGAAAATTGATGCAGGACTACCTGTATTTGGAACTTGTGCGGGTCTGATTTTGTTGGCCAAAACCATAGTGGGGGACCAAACAAAACATTTGGCAAGTATGGACATCAATGTAGCCAGAAATGCCTATGGTCGCCAATTGGGCAGTTTTGTCACAGATGCTGAATTTAAGGGAATAGGGGAGATCCCAATGGTCTTTATTCGTGGGCCAATTATTGAAGCTGTTGGACCAGAAGTGGAGATTTTAGCTCAAGTCAATGGGGCTATCGTGGCAGCTAGAGAAAAGCAGATGTTAGTGACCTCTTTTCATCCAGAATTAACGGGTGATACAAGGGTGCATGCTTATTTCCTAGAGATGATCCATCAGGCAAAAGAATATAAGAAATAGCTCAAAATCTATGACATCGTTTATTTCTTGACCGCACAAAAAAATCCAGGACCTAGGCCCTGAATTTAGGAGATTAAGAAAAAAAAGTTTTAGGATGATTATAGTATATAAAGCAAATCCTAAAGTTTTCTTAAAGTAGTAGGTGAGTATTTTTAAGAATTAACTATTGACCGTCTGACCATCCTATGCCAGTGGAACTATCATTGGGTACAACGTAATCATTAAGATTCATACCTGTTTGACTGTTATAGCCATTTCTATCAAAGAAACTGTGGTACTCAGGACCATCTTCAGGATTTCCGGATTTTTTCTCAAAGATATTTTCTCCAGTAAGCTTGTTATAGCCATTTGCATCAATATTACTGAGGTATTCAGATTGTTTTTCGCTAGAAGCAGTATTTGTAGTATTTTCGGTGGTAGAACTAGAGACAGTACCTGAATTCTTTTGAGTAGATTGTGTTGTTACGTTAGTTTGAGTACTAGTTTCAGAGCTATTATTGGTTTCAGTTTTTTGACTAGTTTCGCTTGTATCTCCATCTTTAATCTCAATCAACTTTTGATAAATCTTTTGAGTTAGGTCATTTTGTTGTGTAGCAGTCAATCTTCCAGAAGTTCGGATGATAATCGTACCATAAACATAATGAGATCCAGGATTTAACATAGCTGGGAGTCCGTCGAAAGCACTCAAATACTCATTTCGTTTTTGTGCATCTTCAACTGTTTTGTAGACTTCGATATTGCCACCAGCATCAGTTCCTTTAGTTACAATATCCTTTCCTTCAATAGTGTCAGTAACTAAACTATCAGTAAAATACACGGATGCTGTGTAACTACCTTGTTTATTCAATCCCTTATTTGGATCATTATCTTCGGTTGCTGACTGAACTCCTGTAATGGTATCAATTTCTTTAAGTCTACTTTCGATAAAGCTACTAGAAGGGTTGGTTATTTGTTTTAGTTGTTTAACACTTGTTGAATACTTTTGATTTAGCTCATCGAGTTTCTTTATTTCAGTTGTATAATCTAACGGTTTTTTAAGTACTTCTACCTGTTTGTTAATGTCACTTGTTGACTTTTTGATCTTAGGAATTTTTCGTTTTGCTTTCTCAGCAGAAGTGATTTCATTTTTTAATTCAGAGGAAAGATTTTCATCTAAAGGTTTGTCTTTATTACTTAGGAGTTGATTTGCTGTCTTTATTTTATCTTCTAAGAGATTATTCTTATTTTTTACCTTTTGAGCAATATTATTGAAGGAGTCGACTGCCTTTTGATGGGGAGCAAAGGCTAGAAAATAATAAGCAGCAATAAGACAGAGAATTGGAATAAGTCCCCAGAGAGCATTTTTCTTGAGTTTATTTTTCAATTAATTACCTCCAAATATATGTTTTATAAATAAAAAAACAATTTTTTAATTATTCTAAATACTATACGATTTATTATACTTGAATTTTAGTATAATAGGAACCTTTTTTTGCTTTCCGAGTTAGTACTTTTTAAGTTAAACACAAAAAAATCCAGGACCTAGGCCCTGGATTTAGGAGATTATGAAAAAGAAAAGTTTTAGGATGGTTATAGTATATAAAGCAAATCCTAAAGTTTTCTTAAAGGGGAAGAAAAAGTTTACTTGTGATATAAAAAAGGAAGTTGACAGTTGGTCGACTTCCTTTTTAACGATTACTAAATCAAAGTAATTATGCGATATCAATAGTTGTTATTTGAATTATATTCCTATACTTCATCAGGTCCCATCAAATGTCCATTACCGTCAGCATCGAATTTGAAGGCACCAGTGTTTGTTCTAACAATGGTATTTTCAGCGCGTGCCCCATTCTTAGCATCGTAATAGTGGACAGTTCCGTCATCGTCAAATTTGAATTCACCTCTAAGTTGTCTACCGTTTTGGTCGAAGTAAACATGGATGCCGTTTAAGGTTTGAGGTCCTGTCAGTTTATCCCCTTTAGCATCAACATAGTAGTAGAAATCTTCACGATCTAAATCTTTACTTTCTCTTGGGTACTGTCCATCCTGATCTACGAGATCATTTCCAGGAATGGTAATAGTGAAGTGGAAGATGCGGTCACCATCGAGATTTCGGTAATTCCAATTGTAGACGTGGACAAAGCTATTAGTGACGAGAGCACCAGAGTCTTTATCATAATAGTGTCCATCAGGGGCGAAGCGTCCCTTGACTTGTGCGCCATTAGGAAGGAAGTAAAAGCGACTATTTCCAAAGGTTTGAGGTCCTGTTAATGGCTTACCATCAGCATCGACATAGTACCAGGCAGTAGTATAAACATTTTGATTGTTGATATCATCACGACCAATATAAGTCAAGATTTCTTTAAAAGCATTGGTTACGAGAGCACCAGAATCTTTGTCATAGTATTTACCATTTGGTGCAAAATGTCCCTTGACTTGTGTACCAGTGAAATCATCAAAGTAGACTTTAACACCATCGATAGTTTGTTCTCCCTTGAGTTTATCACCTTTATCATTGACGTAAACCCAGTTGCCATCTTCAGTTTCAAGATAGCGTTTTGTTACAAGTGCACCAGAGTTTTTATCGTAATAGCGACCATCCTCTGCAAAACGTCCTTTGACTTGTTTGCCATCCTTGTCAAAGTAGACTGGAATGTTGTCAACGAAGTTGAGACCGATGAGGTTTTTACCGTTTGCATCCTTGTAGTACCAGTTGCCTTGGTTATCACTATAATAGTGACCACCAAAAACACGTGGAGCCTTGTCTAGGGAGACAGTTGGTGTAGGAGTGACGGGGGTATCTATTTCTTCACCAGGTTTCATCAAATGTCCATTACCGTTTGCATCGAATTTGAAGGCACCAGTATTTGTTCTAACAATGGTATTTTCAGCGCGTGCACCGTTTTTCGCATCGTAGTAATGAACGGTACCATCTTCGTCAAATGCAAACTCACCTCTAAGTTGTCTACCATTTTGGTCGAAGTAGACATGGATGCCGTTTAGGGTTTGAGGTCCTGTCAGTTTATCCCCCTTGTCATCTACGTAATAGTAGAAATCTTCGCGATTCAAATCATTGCTAGAAAGTGGGTAATGACTCATATCCAAAAATTGGTTTTCACCGTTAGGTCCAACGACTGAATTATTAGGAATGGTGATGACAAAGTGATTCACACGATTTCCGTCTTGATTTTGATAATTCCAGTTGTAGACATGGACAAAGCTGTTAGTTACAAGCGCACCAGAGTCCTTATCATAGTAGTGTCCGTCAGGTGCAAAACGTCCTTTAACTTGTGCCCCATTAGGGAAGAAGTACATGTTTGTACCACCAAGATTTTGAGGACCTTTAAGTGGCCGTCCGTCGGCATCAAGGTAGTACCAATCAGTAGTATAAATGTTTTGACCGTTGATATCATCACGACCAATATAAGTTAAGAGTTCTTTAAAGGCCTTGGTTACAAGAGCACCAGAATCTTTGTCATAGTATCGGCCATCCTCTGCAAAATCACCTTTGATTTGAATACCGTCTTGGCTAAAGTAAACAGGAACATTATCCACATAGTTCAGCCCGACAAGATTTTTGCCATTTGCATCCTTGTAATACCAGTTACCATTATCATCACTATAATAATGTCCACCAGAAATATGAGGTGCATTTTCAAGTGTTACAGAAGGTGTGACTGGCTTTTCATTTTCATCGATTGGGGCAGGCTGTTCACTGTTTTTTGTAGGTGTTTTTGTTTCTTCGACATGAATAGGTTCATTGACTTTTTCCACCGAAGTTTTTGTAGTAGAGGCTTCTGAAGTTGCCGTTTTAATAGGTGTAGCTTTGTTTGTCTGATTATCTTGATTGCTATTTCCTTGTTCAGAAGTGACTTCTACTGGTGATTCGCTTGCTAATTCAGATGATGCGACTTCACTGCTAGGAGCTTCACTAAGAACCGTACTTGTACTAGTAGGTAGCTCAGTATTAGTTGAAATAGGATTTGTAGTAGGTGCTTTGACCTCAACATTAGTTACTACAGTTTCTTGTGCAGGTGCAAGAATCTCAGTTGGTTGGCCTGTAGCTTCAGGTATTTTTACTTCATCCGCAAATGTAGGGCGTGCGACTAAAGTAAAAGTAGCTAGAGCAGTTACGCAAGAAAGTGCTACGACGTGTTTTTTGGACATTTGCCAATGATAATTCATTTCAGTATTCATAATAGACTCCCTTCAAAAATGAACACCGATGTTTAGGTGTGTAACATAAAGGAGCAGGGCCGTCAGAAGAATGTTAAAAGTGAGAAGATCTGTTAAAACGACTGAGCCCCATATCTAAATCTCTCAGGGCATGGCCATAAGACGATTTTATAGGCGAGCACGTCAAATGTGTGGCAAGGAGAATATGCTTATGCTGTGTAGTTTATATCTAGAAACAAGTGATTTTATGTTTTTATCCTAATACTTTTATTTCTCTCCTTTCGTTTTATTATTGAATCCAGCCTATGGCATATGTCTTTAAATACAAAAAACTAGAACTTTTAGTTTGAAGCATTCTCTCTAAAGCTCTAGTTTTGTATTATAGACAGATGTGTGTATGAAAAGAGCCTTAGATTATCATGCCAAAGTGCCTAAGGACCAGTTTTCATGCATAAAAAATTATTTTGACGTTAGAAGTCTAAAGCCAAGTTCCTAATCCTAATCCCCTGTAGTACACTTTCAACGTTTTTAGTAAAACGCTTACATGTCCACCTATCTTTATTATAATACTTTTTTTATGACAAACAAGTTTTTTTACAAGATAATCGTAAATGTTAAAAAATGTCATAATTGGGTTCTGTTTGAATGACAGTGATTGATTATATGAAAAAGGAAGTTGACAGTTGGTCGACTTCCTTTTGTGTGAAATAATTGCAATCCATAGTCACTTGTAAATGACTATCGAAGGATATGTCCAACCCCGTCATTATCGAAGTAATAAGTAACGTGATTGATTGTCAAGGTTACATTATCAGCACGATTACCAGAGCCAGGAAGATAATAGTAAGTCTTACCACCTAAAATGATGAGTTTATCTTTAGCTTGTATACCCTTATATTGTCCGTAATCATCATCGTAGAAGTAGACATGCTTGCCATCGATAACTCTTCTACCAGTCAGAATATTTCCCTTACTATTTGCATAATACCAGTTATTCTTATGTTCGAAGTATTTTCCGGTTACAAGGGCACCAGTCTCTTTGTCATAATAATGATCACCACGGTATGGATAATTAAACTCACCTTTCACTTTTTCGCCGTATCTAAAGTAGTACTGAATTCCGTCCAAATACTTAGCACCGTGAAACTTATTTCCTTCTTTATCAACATAAAACTCTTTGCCACCATCCTCAACCAATCTATCTGTTACTAAAGCACCGTTATCTTTATCGTAATAGTGATTATCAGGAGCAAAATGACCTTTGTATTGAACACCATTGGTGCCGAAATAAACTTTGACGTTATCAATGGTATGAGCACCAAGGAGGAGGTAACCCTTGTCATTGACATAGTACCAATTACCTTCGGAATCACTGATATAGCGGTTTCGTTCAGTTGATTGACTTTTAATGGTGATGACACCAGATTGGTCTGCCACATAGGTCTTACCATCGAAATCAAAAGTTGTATCTTTGACTTTTCGACCGTTATCTTTATCAAAATAGTAAACCTTGCCCTCGATATCAACGAACTCTCCCTTAGCTTGGCGATGAGTTCCTAAATGGAAATACATGTCATAGCCATCAACAGTTTCAGAACCAATGGCAGGAAATCCATGTTCATTATAGTAACGCCAGTACCCATCTTTACCTTGGACAAAATAAGCGCTCTTAGGTCGAAGGTCCTTAAAATCATCAGAGATGTATTTACCAACCCCATCATTGTCAAATTCATAGATATTTGGAAATTCTCTCATAATATAGTGAGTCGGAATATTCAATCGTATATTTCTAGCGATGGTACCATCACTGTAGAAGTAATAGTTATTGAAAAATCTGTGCACGACCATATTTCCATCATCTTGGAAAAAGTACTTATTACCATTGATGGTTTGCCATCCTGTGACTGGTAGGCCATCGGCACCAAAATAATACCGTTCGAGTTCAGGATGTTCGTTGTTGTCATAATTGGCATAAGGAGCAGAGTCAAATCTTATTTCTTTAGCATAGTTTTCTTCAGGAATGAATCGTCCAGCTTTGAAGGTGACGAGGCGGTTCGTCACAAGGGCGCCGTTATCTGGGTCGTAAAAATAGGATTTACCATTGACCTTACGGCGTTCACCCTTGACCTGTCTACCATCTGAGTCAAAGTAATAGGTTAAGCCGTCAATAGTTTGTGGTCCAGTAACTAGCTTTCCATCTGTATTCATATAATACCAATGCCCAGCATTATCTTGTAGAAAAGCTGGATGGTTATTAGCTAATGTTACGATGCCACTAGCATCAATATTTAGTTGGAAGTCACCATTCTTGAGATGAGTGTCTTTAATTAATTGCCCCGGATTTTCTTTGCCAGCATCTCCAAAAAGATAGAGTTTGTCACCAACCACGTTCAATCCGTAGCTAAGTTGGTCGTTTCTATCAGGATTAAAGTAATAGGTTTGTCCTTTGATATCTTGTAAGCCAGAAACTCGCACACCATCGCTACCTAGATAGTAAGTTTGACCATTTTCTTCAACAAATTCATCATGGAGCATACGTGCACTATCTGTAAAGTAATAGAGTTTTCCATCAATGGTTTCGAAACCAGGATGTTCTCGCTCTTTTTTGAAATAATAGCGTTCTCCATTAATATCTTGCCATCCCATAAGCTTATTACCGTTATTATCGTAGTAATAAGTAACGTAATAAGGATGTCTTAAGGTAATAAGACTACCTACATAGTTAACTGTTTCGATGCGTTCTTCTTGTTCGGTGACAAATCCATTTCTTTTTTCAGTAAAGGCAGAACGGTCAGTTCCTCTCGTGGTATTTTCGTTTGGGATATCACCAACAGATGACACATTCTCAGCTGTAACACTCTCACTAGTCGTTGCAATTACCTCAGAATGTGCAGTTTCAGAATGCGCTACTTCCGAACTAGCTGTACTTGTCACTTCAGAGCTTGGTTTTTCAGAGACTGTTTCTGTTGAAGGAACTTCTAAGGTAGCTACTGGTGCTTCTGATACTGTAGCAGTCTCGCTAGAAGGGGTAGCAGGTGTATTTTCTGTAGGTTTAGCTGTGGCTTCACTAGTCGCTGGAGCCTCAACGTCAATAGCGCCTTCTTTGATGATGGTTTCAACAGTCGCTTCATTAACAGGGGTAGACTGTTCTTCAGCTGAAGCATAGTTAAGGCCAGCAAAACTCAATCCCAAAGCCAGTCCTGTCACTGCAATAGTTACCCAATGTTTTTTAACTTTGTGAAGTTTAAAATGTACTTTCTTTTCCATGATAATTCTCCTTTCATTGAAAGACAAATTGGAATTATATGTGTGAAATAAATATTATTCGTAAATATATTTAATAACCCTTCCATCACCGTTTTCATCGAAATGAACAAGCTCAGCTTTCACCTTGTAACGAATTGAGTGGTTAAAAGTAATGTCAACATTTTTAGCACGTTTTCCAGTTTTTGGGTAATAATAATGGTAGTAGTAGTCATTTCCCGCCCAAATTGTTCGCAATTCGTCGTAGCCTAGTCTACCATCATCGTGGAAATAGTAGTAATCATCTCCAATCTTTTGTTCTCCCTTGTAACATTTACCATCACTACCAACATAGTAACGATTACCGTCAACGTCAACGAATTTGTCACGTCCTAAGTCAACAAGTTCACCAGTATTCTTGTCATAGTAATAACCATCATCAGCAACAATACCTTTAGCTTGTTTACCATCTTTATCAAAGTAAACCTTCACATTATCGATAGTTTTGTGTCCAGTTACCTTTTGACTATTTTCATCGACGTAGTACCAACTATTAGAATATTTTTTACCAAAATATCTAGTAATTGCACCAGTTGAGGTGTCTGCTAGACTAGGGTATCTATCGAATTGAAATACTTGAACATAATTATGGTCGATAGGCTCATTACCTAGGTCGGTGATAAAATGCCAAGGTTTTATTTGAACATAACGTTTTGTGACTAAAGCTCCGGTGTCCTTATCGTGATATCTACCATCTGGTGCGAAATCCCCTTTTAACTGTGGTCCATCAGGGTAGAAGTAGTAGTCCTCACCGTTAATAGTCTGATAACCTGACACCTTGTAGCCACTATTATCTAGGTAGTAGCGGAATGTAGTTGAGATACCATTAGCACGCCATTCACGAGCGATTCTTACAGTACGTTCTCTGAAAGTATTTCTTGCTAAGTTACCTGTATGTTTATCGTAATATTTACCGTTTTTTGCGAAACCTCCTTTTACTTGCTCTCCATTTTCATCGAAGAATACTGTTTCACCATTAATAGTATGCTCCCCTTTTAAAGCGATTCCTTCGGAACCAAAATAGTAAAATGGTTTTATATCATCACTAAATCCATTGTGGTCAGAAGGGACGTATAAGTTCCTAGCTAGATGACCATTATCATTCATATAATGGATATTGTGGTAGTCATCATAGAACAGTCCATTTTTTTTGATATCATCTTTCTTTTCAGTAATGACACCTTCTTGATCTGAAATATAAAGTTTATCGTTCACTTCAAAAAGTGTTCCAATGACACGCTCACCATTAATTTTATCGTAGTAGTATTTGTTCCCTCCTTGTTTAATAAACTCACCTTTAGATTGCTTTCCGTTATGGTCAAGATAATACCATTTACCATTTATCATAACTGATCGGTTGACACCTAAATTAACACGAGCACCGGTATCTTTATCATAATAGTAACCATCGGCTGCGAACTGGTCTTTGATTTGTTCACCATAGGCATTAAAATAAACAGTAACACCATTTATTGTTTGGGGACCGTGAAGGAATTTTCCGTCATATCCTGCATAATAGGTGACTTTTCTAATTTTAGGGTTAAGATAGTCATTCTCTAGGTGATAGATAGTAACGTATTGATTTTTAACCATCATTCCTTGGTAGTCATAATAATAGCTGTTTTCAAAGTCATCGGTAAGAATTTGGTTGCGATAGTTTAAAGCATATGGTACTTCAGAGAGTTTACCTTCATTATCAGCTTTATAGGTCTTACCATCGATTTGAATAAGAGAGTTGATAACCATTTGTCCATTATGCAAATCATAGTAATGTTTTGGTAGACCTGAATTTGAGTAGCTAGCCTCACCTTTTAGTTGACGACCATCACTGTCAAAACAAACATGATAACTATCAACAATTTGGTTTCCAATGAGTTTTTGACCATTTTCATCGACATAGTACCAGTTCCCATTGTCTTCTACATAAGCATTGGTAACAAGTTCACCACTATCCTTGTCATAGAAGTGTCCATTCGGAGCGAAGTGTCCTTTAACTTGGACTCCACTGTCCTTAAAGTAAACTTTGACGTTATCAATGTTTTGTTCGCCAATGAGTTTATTGCCATCGGAGTTGTAGTAATACCAGTTGCCTTTATCATCGCTGACATATTGGTTATGGAATCTAGAATCACCTTGGATAGTGATGTTCCCTTCTTTATCTGCGATATAATGGATACCGTTTAACTCAAAAGATGTATCCTTGACTTTACGACCATTGTCTTTGTCAAAGTAGTAAATTTTATTATCAATATTAATGAATTCGCCTTTAGCTTGATGTCCTTCTGGACGAGATGATTCATGGAAGTAGAGTTCAAAGCCATCAATAGTTTTAGGTCCAGTGATAGGAAATCCGTCTTTGTTGAAGTAATACCAACGACCTTCGTAGTCCATCATAAATTGATTTTTTGGATAGTCTCTATTATTTTCTGAAGGAAGAGTATAGTAAGTTGGGAACGGATAAGTCACAATGTTTAGTTGTTTATTGAGATAATGTGCCACCCCATCGTTGTCTGAATAAAATACATATGGCATAGACTTCCATAGACCCTTTTCGATGATAGGATATTGTTTATTTTTGACTAAGGCCCCTTTGTCGTCAAAGTAGTAGCGTTTGTGATCTAATTCCATTAGTCTATGAACAGCAACTTGACCATTGTCATAGATGTAATAGTCGTTACCTAAAATTGTCTGACGACCTTTCTCAAGTGTGTTACCATTTTTATCAAAATAGTAACGTTCTAATCCAGGCATTACATAATAGTTTGGTTCGATATAAGCAGGTTCATTGAAGTAAACAACTTTACTATAGTTTTCTTCTGGAATATAGTGGTTGTCTTTGAATGTAATAAAACGGTCTGTTACTAGCTTGCCATCGTTTTCATCGTAAAAGTGCAGTTTGTCGTCAACTTTCCTAAGCTGCCCTTTTACCATAGTGCCGTCATCGTTAAAGTAATAATGGAAACCGTTGATGTCTCTTGGTCCAGTAACCAGCTGCCCTTTTGCATCTACATAATAGGTAACACCATTTGCATCTGAAACGAAACTTTCTCTTTTATCTGTCTTTTTTGTGATACCTTCCGCTTCAACAGTGATGGTGAAATCACCATCTTTTTGTGAGGTATCTAAAGTTGTTTTATCAGGAGAAGTGCTTATGATGAGGTTTTCGTTGTTTGTAGGTGTATTTGTTGCACTTACCTCAGAATGAATAATTTCAGAATTAGCTGCTTCCGAACTAGCTGCGCTTGTCACTTCAGAGCTTGGTTTTTCAGAAACTGTTTCTGTTGAGGCTACTTCAGAGCTTGGTTTTTCAGAAACTGTTTCTGTTGAGGCTACTTCTGAGGCAGCTACTGGTGCTTCTGATACTGTAGCAGTTTCGCTTGAAGCGGTAGCAGGTGTGTTTTCTGCAAGTTTAGTTGTGGCTTCACTAGTTGCAGGAGCTTCAACGTCAACAGCACCTTCTTTGATGATGGCTTCAACAGTTGCTTCATTAACAGGGGTAGGCTGTTCTTCAGCTGAAGCGTAGCTAAGGCCTGCAAAGCTCAATCCCAAAGCAAGTCCTGTCACTGCAATAGTTACCCAATGTTTTTTAACTTTGTGAAGTTTAAAATGTACTTTCTTTTCCATGATAATTCTCCTTTCATTTTAAATCTGTCATTATTGAGAAGGAGTCTCTATAACTTCATTAACTAATGAGTGTTCCGTTTCCGTCCGCATCAAAATGATAGGTTTCCCCTTTTATAGTAATGTCAATATTTGACAAACGGGCACCTGAGTTGGCATCGTAGTAGTGGATTTTACCATCAACGGTGACTAGTTCACCTTTGGCTTGTTTACCGTTACTGTGGAAGTAGACTGGGACATTGTCAATGGTTTGTTCACCGGTCAAGGCGTACCAGTTTGGACCAAAGTAATACCAACTACCTTCCCATTCATGGTACTGATTTTTAAGAGCAGCGCCTGTTGCTTCATCCAGATAGTAGATGTGGCTGCTGTTAGGGATAGTATCACTGTAATACGCATAGATGAGCTCACCTCTACTTTGCATTCCGTAGTAGTATTTACGAGTAGGAAGTCCAAAGTAGTAGAGTTCGCCATCGATAACTTGAACGGAGACTAATTTGTTTCCCTTACCGTCTAAATAATACCAGTGATTATCTTTGGTTTTAACGAAACCAGCTTTTGTAACCTTTTTACCATCAAATCCGATATAGTCTCCACTATCTGCGTAGTATGTGAATTCTCCGAAGCCTTGATGACCATCTCCAACGATAAGATTCACTTCTTCACCATGAACAATATGTGTTCCTGAGTAAACTTTTCTACCATCTTGACCAACATAATAGCGTTTGCCATCGACTTCGACGATTTGGTCTCGGACAGCAGCACCTGTGTCTTTGTCATAAAAATGATCAGCATTGGCAAAAATACCTTTGGCTTGGACACCGTCTTTATCAAAATAGACTTCTACACCATCTATAGTTTGAGCACCAATTAATTTATCGCCCTTATCATTGACATAGTACCACTTGCCATCTTTTTCGACATAACGGTTGGTAACGAGGGCTCCACTATCTTTATCATAATAATGGCCGTTTGGCGCAAAGTCACCTTTAACTTGAGAATAGTCATCACGGAAGTAGACATTGACATAATCTATCACTTGTTCGCCCTTTAAAGGATAACTAGATTTATCAACATAGTACCATTTACCTCCAGCAGTAACATAACTATTTTTGGCTGTAACTGGAGTCAATTTACCATTTTCATCTGCAATTGATGTTGGGTATCTATCATCTACAGCAATAAAAGTGAAAGCATTGGTGAGGATAGCACCTCTTACGCCGTTAATGTATTTAGAAAACTGAGCATAGTACCAGTTTCCATCAACTTGGAACAGTGGGTTTGGGCTGCCAGGGACATCATCTCTTAGTGAACCAGATTCATCAAAATAGTAGAGTTGTCCATTAATTCGCTTGAATCCATGGACAACATGTCCATTTTCATCAGCATAAACAGAAGGTGTCCAGAGGTATCCTCTCAGGTACATGTATCTGATTTTACCCCAGCCATTATAGACTTTTTGTCCCTGTTCATTGTAATAACTTTCAGTACCATCAGGATTCTTGAATTTAGAATAATAGACCATGTCTGGTTGGAAGTAGTACTCTTTACCGTCGATGGTTTTAGGGCCAGTGTAAATATTACCGTCATTGTCATAGTAGTAATAAATGTCGTCGCTGGTTCCGTTAATGTAGCGAGTACTATGGTAGAGGGCAATCTTATTATTCCAAAGTTCGCCATTTTCAGGATGGAAATAATATCCTTTTCCATCAACAACCACTCTTTGCCCTTTTGTTTGAAGCCCCTTGTCATTAAAGTGGTAAGTTTTGTCTCCAATTTCTTGAAGGCCAGTCACTTTTTCACCTGTCTTATCTACATAATACCAGTGGTTATCGCCAGTAGTAACAAAAGATTCAGTTGTTAGATGTCCAAGTTCACCATCATAATAATGTCCATCTTGGGCAAAGTTTCCTTTGACCTGTTTACCATCCTTGTCAAAATAGACATGCTGTCCATCAATTAGGTTTGGACCTGTCAGATCCTTGTCATCTTTTTTGTAATGCCAATTGCCTTGTTCATCACTATACCATTGACCACCCGTGATATTCTTTTCAGCAGAGGGAACTTGAGAATTAGGGGTATCAGTATCACTAGTTGTTGGTGACGAATTCTCAGCTGTAACACTTTCACTAGTCGTTGCACTTACCTCAGAATGTGTAGTTTCAGAATTAGATGCTTCCGAACTAGCTGTACTTGTGACTTCAGAGCTTGGTTTTTCAGAAATAGTTTCTGTTGAAGCCCCTTCAGAGGTGACCACTGGTGTTTCTGACACTGTGGCAGCTTCGCTTGAAGCGGTAGCTGCTGTATTTTCTGTAGGTTTAGCTGTGGCTTCATTACTTGCTGGAGCATCGACGTTAATAGCACCTTCTTTGATGATGGTTTCAACAGTTGCTTCATTAACGGGGGTAGGTTGTTCTTCAGCTGAAGCATAGCTGAGTCCTGCAAAACTCAAACCCAAAGCAAGTCCTGTCACTGCAATAGTTACCCAATGTTTTTTAACTTTGTGAAGTTTAAAATGTACTTTCTTTTCCATGATAATTCTCCTTTCATTTTAAACTGTCATTTTAAGAAGGAGTATTTATAACTTCATTAACTAATTGGTGTTCCGTTTCCATCCGCATCAAAGTGATAGGTTTGCCCTTTAATAGTAATGTCAATATTTGACAAACGGGCACCTGAGTTGGCATCGTAGTAGTGGATTTTACCATCAACGGTGACTAGTTCACCTTTGGCTTGTTTACCGTTACTGTGGAAGTAGACTGGGACATTGTCAATGGTTTGTTCACCGGTAACTTTATCACCATTGACATCAACGTAGTAGAAATAGTCCTCACAATCGAAGTCTTTGCTTGAAAGTGGGTAGTGACTAATGTCTACTGGTATTGTGTTATCATTGAGACCAAAAATAAAATTATGTGGGTACTTGATAAAAAAGTTATCGACAGGATTACCGTATTTATCTTGAAATTTCCAGTTATAGATATGGACGTAACGGTTTGTTACAAGTGCACCAGTATCCTTATCATAGTAGTGTCCATCAGGAGCAAAACGTCCCTTAACCTGTGCTCCATTAGGGAAGAAGTACATTTTGACATAATCAAGTGTTTGAGGTCCTTTTAGTGGTCGGCCTTCCCTATCAAGGTAATACCAGTCCTTTGCATATAAAATTTCGCCATTTATGGTACTACCAACGGAAGTCAATACTTCTTTAAAAGTATTGGTCACTAGTTCACCAGAATCTTTGTCATAGAATTTACCGTTTTGAGCAACCCTTCCTTTGGTCTGAAAACCCCAAGGATTATCAAAGTATAGTTTTTGACCATTAATTTCAACTTCTCCTGTTGCAGCTGTACCATCTTTTGTAAAATAATACCAAGTTCCAGTTCCATTACGTTCGAAAAAGCGATTTTTCAAGATTTTACCACTATGATCAACATAATAGACCTTATTATTTTCATAGATAAAACGATCTCGTAACATTTCTCCAATGTCATAGTGTTTATACGTATTTTCTGGACGGAAGTAATAGAAATCGCCATTAATTTCCTGAAGCCCAAGAACTATTTGTCCTTTATCATCAAGGTAGTAGGTTGAATCATTTTCATTAACAAAGCCTGCATGGGTTACTTTGCAACCATTGTCTTTATCATAGTAGTACTTAGGCATGTAATAATATTTGGAGATAAACTTCGGATCTCTTACAAATCCTCCTTTAATCTGTTTACCATCATGGGGATCGAACATAACATCTTGTCCATCAATAATGTAGGCCCCTTTTAGTGGGCTACCGTATTTATTAACATAGTACCAATTACCATTAACTTCAACGTAACGATTGGTTACGAGATTTCCTGTATTGATATCGTAGTAACCTTTAAGGTCATTATATATATCTAAATAGGCCCCTTTGACTTGTTGTCCATTATCCCGGAAGAATACTCTTTGTCCCTTAATGATTTGGGAACCGATAAGGTTTTCTCCGCTTGCATTCTTATAATACCAGTTACCCTGTTCATCGCTATAGTAGCCGTTAGGGTTTGGAGCATCTTTACCAATTCCATTTTCATCAAAGTTATAAGTCATCCCATTGATCGTTAGGCTTGTATTTACAACACGAGCTCCAGAATCAGGATCATAGTAACGGAGGACCCCATTATCAAGAACAAGTTCTCCTTTAGCTTGACGGCCGTTTGAGTAGAGATAGACGATTTGTCCATTAATAAGGGTTTCCCCATCTTTAGGACGAATAGCATTTCCATCATCACCGTAGTAGTACCATTTATCATGTTCTTTAATTGTTTGTTTTTTGACTAACTGACCGGTTTCTGAGTCAAAATAGTAACGACGGGTAATGTTTGTGGGCGTTCCATATTTATTAGAAGTTGGAAGAGTCTTTCCATCTTCTAGCTCTATGCTGATTCCTTTTTGCATGACACCAGAGTTGATTTCGAAATAATAAAGATTACCATCAATCATACGAGTTCCTGTATATTTAGAACCGTCATTATTGATAAAAAAGGTTCTTCCTTCTTTATCTTGAACGAGACCTTCTTTTCTAACTCTAGCTCCGGTGTTAGGGTCATAATAGTGCATCTTATCAAGATTACCAGAATACTTTTCACTAAAGTCTCCTTTGACTTGAGTTCCGTCATAATCAAAATAAACTTCTTGCCTATCAATGGTT